>CAZXBK010000081.1:0-19402 GCA_964638765.1 uncultured Synechococcus sp.
TAATCGTTTATAAGATGCTTCCCAAGAAAAAGACCCGTAAAAAGCGTGGTCACCGCCAATATTTCACTCGTTTCATGATTGATTCGATCAGCGTAGGCGGCAAGGTCGTTGCTGAAAAGCCCGCAGAAGCTTAATTTCTGGGTATTTTTCTGTCAACAACCCGCTAAAATTATTTTTACGACGTTCAGCATTTAGGAGAATCTAGTAATGGCACATAAGAAAGGTACAGGTAGTACTCGTAACGGTCGCGACTCGCGCGCCCAACGCCTCGGCGTCAAACGCTATGGTGGCGAAACTGTCACAACTGGCAGCATCTTGATCCGTCAGCGCGGCACAAGTGTTCACCCCGGCAACAATGTTGGTCGCGGTAAAGACGACACCCTCTTTGCTCTCGTTGATGGCGTTGTTAAGTTTGAGTACTACAAGCGTGGCCGCCGTAAGGTAAGCGTTTACCCTGCAGACGCGACAGCATAGGTTATAGAAAATTCTGATGGTTGGGGAAAGAATCTCAGCCGTTTATACTGGGAAAGCTCAAAAGTTTGGGCTTTCTTTTTTATTTCTAGGTTTAGTTTTTAGTTAGTTGGTAGGAGATCTGAAGGATGAGTTTAGTTGGCGCAATTCCACTCGATAAGGTTCGTTTTAATGAACAGGGGCTTGTGCCGGCGATCGCCCAAGATTACCTCGATGGCACGGTCTTGATGATGGCGTGGATGAACAAGGAATCTTTAACGAAGACCATGGAAACTGGCCAAGGCTGGTATTGGAGCCGCTCTCGCCAAGAGCTGTGGCATAAGGGTGCAACATCCGGCCACTTCCAGAACGTTAAGGCTTTGCGCTACGACTGCGATAGCGACGCGATTCTCATGACCATCGAGCAGGTCGGTGATATTGCTTGCCACAAGGGACGACGCAGTTGTTTCCACCAAATCGGCGCTGACGAGTCTGCACCTTCTGCGGATACTCTGTCTGAAGTTTTTAATGTGATCCGCGATCGCCGCGACAATCCGAAAGAGGGTTCCTACACAAATAGCCTTCTTGCTGCGGGCGATAACAAAATCCTCAAAAAAATCGGTGAGGAAGCAGCTGAAGTCGTGATGGCTTGCAAAGATGATGAGAAAGATGAGATTGCCGGAGAAGTGGCCGATCTCTTCTACCATGCACTGGTGGCGATCGCCCACCACAACGTTGATCTGCGCGATGTATACAAAAAATTAGACAGCCGCCGCAGCTAATCTTTCAAACTGTGGGGTGGGTTACAGTGAGTCTTGGACTATGTCTTCATGCCAACAAATTTCTATCAAACGGAACCCACCAATCCCCTTTTAGAAAAGATAATTCACGTTGAAATACAGGCCATCGTCTTGCCAATTATCGCCGCGATCATCAAGGTCAACTAGCGGCAGTGCATAGTCAAAACGAATAGTAAAACCCTTTTCGATTTGCCACCAAGCCCCTAGACCCAAGCCTGCTAAGAACTTTTGGTCGGCGAGAGTATTAGGATTGTCGTCGCTATTCCAAACTGTACCCATATCGAAAAATGGCGCCAGCTGGAAAACAGCATCGCCGGATTCGTCGCGGGCAAGGGTAATACGATCTTCTACAGAAAAGCGGAAACCATTATCGGCAGAACGGGCATTTTGACGGAAACCGCGCAGAGATTGACCACCACCAATGACAAATTGCTGGGAAGGAAGCAAAGTATCGGGCGTGAGCTGTAGGTCTGCCTGAATGACTAATAAATTATTAGGGTTTAGCAGCTTTACCCGTTGGATTTGTCCGAGCCAACTCCAGAAATGACCATCGGGAATCGGTTCATCATTGCTTGTTGCATCGAAAAGACCTGTACCAATACTAAATTGAGACCGCAGCGACCAAGCGCCAGCGGGTTGCCGTTTGATATATTCTTGGGAAAATTTCAGGACACTAGTTGTACTCTTGCCGTCTTCAGTGCCGACATTAAAGCCAAAAAGTTCATCACCTAAGAAGGTCAAACCATCTTGGTAAGTGAAGCCCAAACCTAAGGCAAACTCTTCACGAGGATTACGAATAATCGGTTGACGGTAGGACAGTTCGTAGCGCTCTGATTCACCGCGAATATCAAGGACATCAAAGGGTTCTTGAATAACTTTGTTGCGACTCCAAACCCCTCGCAGTGTAATGGTGCCGTCTTTGGCATTAATGGGTCGAGTGTAGTTGAGGTCGAGGCTTTCTGCGCCACCGCGAGTGGTGCGAATATAACCAACCCCTAGGCGATCGCCGCCGCCTGTCAGATTGAGTTGATTGTAGTTGGCGGTGATACGTTCTGAGCCGACACTCGCTGGAGAGAAATTATCAACACCCAAATTTAAGGAAACGGTATTCGCTTCGGTGACAATAATATCTAAGTCACTTTCGCCGACTCCTTCACCAGCTTTAAGGGTCGCTTCAATATTGTCGATAATGGGGTTGAGTTTAAGCAATCGTAGCTGGTCTTCGAGGTTGCCCGTATTGAGCGGCTGTTTCGCACCTAGACGCAAACGACTGAGTAAATAGCTGTCATTGACATGCTCATTGCCCCGCAGATTAATTTCGTCGACTTTGCCTTCAATAACCCGCAACTCAACGGTGTCCGTGCCGATGGAGTCTTCAACGACGATCGCCCGTGAGGTGATGTAGCCCTGCTCTAAATAAAGCTGAGTAATGCGATCCGCGGCTTGACTAAGTTCATCAAGGCTAACGTTTTGACTAGTAATATCTGCCAAAATTGGCGCAAAATCTTCATCCCCAAAAACCGTGCTGCCCGTAACTTGAACTTGCCCAACTGCGACGGTGCGATCGCCGTTTGTTGGTGTGACAGTTGGAATTGGTGTCGGTTCTTCAATAGTTTGGGTTGGACTCGGTTCCTCCGGTAATGGCTCGACTTCCGGCAGTGGTTCCGTGTTGGAATTTGGATTTTGCGCGAGGATAAGAGTTTCTTTGGGGGCGGCGATCGCCACAGACTGTTCTTCTATTGCAGCTTCATCGGCAAATATTGTCAGCTCTTCCGATAGCTCCGTTGCGATAGGGCTTAAGCCTGTCTCTTCCGCCGCCGCAATTTCGATAACGGCGACAAGTTCATCTGAGTCATTCGGTGATACCGTAATTCCAGAAAATTCTGGTTGTGCAGGGACAGTCACCTCTGGGGCGATCGCCATTGATTGCGGTGGTGTATTGGTCGAGCTTTCCCTCTGTGCTGACTCGATAGCTTGGAAAGTCGTTAATTGACCGAGCTTGGGTTGAACGTGGAGATCCGCCAAATTACGTTTCGAAGCAGAAGTAACCTTTTCCTCTGAGAGAGTCGTTTCCGCAACAACAGCTTGAACAGATTGCTCATTTCCAATACCAGCCGCCGTTAATAAAACCACGCCGATCAGCAAACGCTTTAAAGCCAGAGAACAGGTTTGGGAGCGACGAACGAGAAAACGCCAAATCATAATTGGTATCGTTGAATGACAAGCTAGGAAAAGGACAAATTCACCTATAAGTTAACCACAACTTTTCGGCAAGATAGCAAAAAAGAATGAAAGTTCATTACTCTAGATTTTTGTCTAAATTTACCCAGTCATTCTGCCTGTAAGGAATGACTTCAGGGCATTCTGTTAATCTATTTGCGTATTTCTACTGTATCCGTCAATATTTGTCGTAGCAAAAAGATTGAAATTATTGGATTTCCCACTCTCTTTTAATGGCCTCTTCCAAAAAATTTGTCTCTGGAAAAAGCGATTATCTGACGACAATAAATGGTGGGTCGATAGTATCAAAATTGTTAATAAACTCGGAAAAGCTACAGTAGTTGATGTATCAAGGGTGAAGAGATTGATTGAAATTTTACAATCTATCTTCGTTATTTTCACCGCAATCTGAGCTGGTATTGGTAGAGGTTTAAGTCATGTTAAAGGGTTTAGTTATTTTCGATATTGATGGTGTTATTCGCGATGAGGGACAGTCCTATCGACGGGCGCTGGCGGATACGGTAGAGCACTATACCAAGGGAGAATATCGCCCTTCTATGGGAGAAATTGATAGCCTTAAAGCCGAAGGTCTGTGGAACAATGACTGGAAAGCGTCACAGGAACTAATTAAGCGTTGGGATGAAAATATTCCAGTAGATTACGAAGAACTGGTGCAGTTCTTTCAGGAAAAATATCGCGGCAAAGATTTTGATGGCTACATTACGCAAGAGCCTTTACTGGCAACTCCAGAATATTTTGAGCAGCTTTCGGCTAACGGATTAGGGTGGGGCTTTTTTAGTGGAGCGATGCGCGGTTCAGCAGAATTCGTCCTTAAAAAACGCATCGGGTTAGCCGATCCTGTTTTAGTTGCAATGGAGGATGCCCCAGAAAAACCAGATCCAACGGGACTGTTTAAGGCGATCGCCCAGCTAGAGTCCCCAGAAAATACAGGACTACCTGTTGCGTATGTTGGTGATACAGCAGCTGATATGAAAGTGATTAGCAAAGCAGCGGAGCAAGAACCGACTCGGCAATGGCGGGCGATCGGAGTCATTCCTCCCCACGCTCAAACAGGCGACGATAAAGAATATATTTATGCTTCAAATTTGCAGGATGTAGGTGCTGATATTGTGCTGCCGGGCATCAAAGAACTGACACCGGAAATTCTCAGCGCACTACTTTAAAACTAGAGTTAATACGAATTCGACAAGAAAATGTATTAGCGAATGATAGCGCCGTCAAAACTTGGTCTTTCATCTTCAATGAGCCAATAGAAAGCAAAAGGTGCAAGCACAAGTTGGCGATCAAAAATTTCTGGCGGCTTACCTGAATATAAATTTGTTAGCAAATCTCGTTGACTACAATCAAACGGATAACACTCAAATGTATCTAAATCTAAATATTGGTAAGTTGCCGAAAAATTGCCGACAACTAAAACATTATTTTGCCGTTTTGTATCAGTACGAACAAAGGTAAATAAATGCTCATTATTCGGATTTAACATCACACGGTTATTAAAGTCAGCAAAAGATTTAGTCTGCTTCCTGACTTGAATCATACGTTGTAAAGCAGTAAAAATTCGATGTTCTATTGTGCCTTCTACTTTCCTTAACTCAGCCTTTTTCCAATTAATTTTAGGGCGATGAGCCCAGCGCGTATCATTTGCTTTACTTAAATTTCCAACATAGGAATAATCGTTAGATGTGCCGATTTCGTCACCATAATAAATAAGCGGAATTCCACCGAAAGAACAAATCATACTGTGCAGTAGCAAAATATGTTGCACACAAAGCTGTATTTTCTCGTGATCTTGCTGCTCTAAAGCTGTTTCCAAACCGACTAGAGACGTTAAAGTGCCTGATAGTCTGGCATCGTTATTTTTAGGGTTTTGTCCAAACAATAAACCCCTTGCATCAGTGCCTTCAAATTGACCAGTAAAATACTTGATCAAAAATTCCCGGTGGGATCTCGGTTCGTAGCCAGCTTGGGCAATATCGGCATCTGTAAAACCTAATCCAATATCATCGTGGCAGCGAATGTAGTTGAGCCATGTCGCCCGTTGTAATTTTTCAGGAATATTTTTTAAGCCCTGTACCAACAATCTGGTATTTTTTGTGGCGACGGCATCCCAAAGTAATGCCATAAATGTCGCGTTATAGGCAATTTCACATTCTTTGGCTTGGATGGCATCTTCCCCGAAATATCGCACAATTTCCATGGGGGCAACGATCGCCTCGGCAATAAAAATTACACCCGGTGAGGTGATCTGACAGCAATCTTTAAAGATTTGCAGAATAATATGGGCTTCTTCTTCATTTTGACTATAGGTTCCTAACTTTTTCCAGAGGAAAGCCACAGCATCTAGCCGCAGAATATCAACCCCTTGATTTCCCCAAAACAAAATGATGTCAACCATCTCAATTAAGACGGCTGGATTTTGATAATTTAAATCCCATTGGTAACTGTTAAAAACAGTCATTACCCACTTATTTAATTTGTCGTCCCAAGTGAAATTTCCGGGAGATGTTTCGGGAAAGACTTCAGGCAAACTTTTCTCAAACATATCGGGTATATCCCGACTATCAAACATATAGTAATATTTCTGATAAATCCCATCACCATGACGGGCTTTTTCTGCCCATTCATGTTCATCAGAAGTGTGGTTAACGACAATATCTAGTGCCAGCAAAATATCTTTTTTTCGCATTGCTTGGGCAAGCTTTAAAAGGTCTTCTAAATCGCCAACCTTTTTGTTTAATTTACGATAGTTGCTAACAGCATAACCCCCATCACTAGCATTTTGGGGACACTCTAGAATTGGCATTAAGTGAACTAAGTTAATACCCAGCTCGGAAAAGTAATCTAGTTTTGTTTGCAAATCTGGCAAGTCATCGGCAAAGCCATCAACGTACAAAGGCATCCCCACCCACTTTGAATCGAGAAACCAGTTAAAATCTTTTTCTCGCTCTAGATCAACGGCTCGCAATTCTGGCGATCGCCGAATATATTGTCGAGCCATGACTGCAACGAGTCTTTCTAATTGCTCTTTGAAATCATGGCGGCGGCCATACAGTTTTTGAAACAGAGAAAAAAGGCTATAGAAATTTGCTCCAAGGCGCGTGTAAAAATGATTTAGTTCTTGATCTTTTAATTCTGGTTCGAGGTGATCGAGAATTTCATTCAAAATCGAATGGGATAACTGTTCGTACATGGAAAAACTGCCTTTTGTAGCGGTCCGAGTGGTAGGTAAAAAAAGCGAAAATTGTTGAAAACGAGCTGCTGAAGTGCTCTCAAATAGTGGATTGCATCTTTATATCGCCTGATATGCCGCCATTAAGTATAAATTGATCGTTACGGCAGATTGATTTACGAGTGATTACAGCCATTGCTCTTGAAAGGGTTGGTAAAAATTTTTATCCGTCGTCGTTGCCCCTCGAATACCGACAACAGCACTTGCAAAGGTTTGCGCCCTTGCTAAAGTCTTCTCCAGTGGCCAGTTTGAGGCGATGCCGAGCAGTAAAATGCTACAAAATGCATCTCCAGCACCGACAGTATCCACCACAGCAGTCGTTTTCTCCGGTTTAATCGTAAGGCGATCGCCTCCTCTGGAGATTAACGTTGCGCCAGCTGCTCCTTCAGTTAATAAAATATACGCCAATTTTTTTTGTTGAAACAAAGTAGTTAGCTGCTCATCTCTACTCTGAATATCAGGGAATAGCGCGGGAAGCTCTTCGTCATTAAGTTTAAGCCAAGTGGTAGCTGTTAAACAATCCTGAATAGTATCTATAGACCACCATGGATCGCGAAAATTAACATCAAAAAATACTGTCGGCTGAACCGTTTTTTTCAAATGAGTTAAAGCTTGCCGAGAAACATCGTTACGAATAGCTAATGAGCCATGATAAAACAATGACTCTGTAGAGAAATTAGGCAGTAAATTGCTATCAATATGGTCGTAGGCTTTTGGATGTTCAATTTCATAACTGGGCTGTCCATCTTTTAGCGTTACAGTGACAATACCAGTTCCCAACTTTGGATCAATTTGTACACCTTCAGTTGTCATTCCCCAATCGCTCATACCTTGCAAAATGTTTTGCCCTTCCGAGTCATCACCTACACGGGAAATAAACAGAGGCTCTTGACCAAAAGCCTGCAAATGCCAAGCAACATTAAACGGTGCTCCCCCTAAAACTTTATTACCGTCAGGGAAACAGTCCCAAAGCACTTCACCGAAGATTATGCTGGGTTGATGATTCATGGACTACCTACTACATCATCTATATTTTCTGGGATGGGCGATCGCCTAACGAAATAGTGATAAGTATTCTGGGAAATAATGACAAATCCCTTCAACAATGCCAGCACTATAGTTACCGTTAAGCCCGATAAACTCGCCCATCGCAAAATACAAAGTATCCTTACGTTGAAAAGATTGCACTTCAGTTAGAAGCTGCTGCTTTAATTCACGGTGAGCATTGGCGACAATTATTGATTTAATTGGACTAATCAGCACATCACGATCATTACCACTATCCCCAGAGAAAATCGTGTTGTACAGATAAAAGTCGTGATTCTTCATCAAAAAAGTAATGGCTTCATACTTATTTGCCCGCTGCGGCAAAATATCTAATAAGCCAACATTTGCCTGCTCATCAATACTCCAGATAAAATTAGCCTTAATTTGAGCCTTTTCAAAAACCTCTTTAACCTGTGAAATAGCTGATTGAATCGGTGCTGTTAAATTGATGTAACAACTCAGTTTGTGTAAACCTTGTTTTTCATCTTCCTGTAAGCGGCAGTTGGGAATTTGTTGGATTAAACCAGCCAAATCTTTGGCTGTTTGCTGTCGCCAATCGACTGCTAGTTCCTGATCCCAGTTCACAGATCGCTGCCATCCCTCACCACAACTCTCTTTTTCATAAATGCTCGTTCCCACATCTGCCACAACAAAATCTGGCTGCGGTAACTCATATTCGGCGATCGCCTGTTCAATCAGTGCCAAATGACGACCCGTCACATAGGCCAAACTCACCTCAAGTTGACTAACGAACCGAGCAAAATATGCCCTCGCCTGCGACGACTCAGGCTGTTGACCATTCGGAATTAAAGTACGATCTAGATCCGTACAAAGCAATAATTTATCCATAAGTATCTAGCCCACTGCGAGCTTTGCTTTGTTACAAAGTTCTAGAAAATTGAAATGCTTAATCCCATCTAAAATACCAGCCGCAAACTGTTTCTCTGAAAAATAAATAGGTTCCACTTTTGCTAAATCTGATAACTCTTCCTGATGACGGTTTGCAACAACAACAGATAACGTGTTGCCAAGCATCATCCCCTCATCAGCACCAGAACCGCCAACCGTCAAAATACGTTCTAGAGGGATACCCCAACGTTCCGCAAACCACCGTAGAGCATATCCCTTAGAAGCTCGAATAGGCGTAATATCAAGATATTGACCGAAAGAAACAAAGAGATTTACATTTTGCTCATTTTGTAATAGCAAACGTTTAATTTGATCAATAGACGGTGCTATTGCAGGATCGTAGAAATAACTGATTTTGTAAGCAGTTTGACTTGCCTGACTTTGAATATTTAATCCCGGTATTGTAGACAGAAGTTTAACAATCCGATTGCGGTTCCAACGATAGTCAATGTGGGTTTGCCAAGCCTCATCCTTAGTTAGGCTTTTATCATAATAAATTTCAGTTCCCATACTCGTAATCAACACATTAGGCTGAGGAATACCTAAATCTCGAATTGCTTTTAATGCCGACTCTAAACGACGACCCGTTGCAATACAAAAACTGATATTCTTTTGATTCCCTTCTAAGACTTCCACCAATTCATCTAATGAATCAGAAGATCCAAGCAAATTTTGGTCTAGGGTCGTAATAATTGCGCCTGTATGGAAAAGCTTGTTGCGCGGGCTTATGGATTCTTGTTTAACCTCAACTTTGTTATCAAATAGAGGCTGTAAAACTTGAAGGTAACTATCTAAATGGGACTGCCAAGTATAGTATTTTTTGACATTTTCTAAGCCATTTTCTGCGAACCTTTGCCACTGCTCAGCATCATCTAAGACTTTTAGTAGTTCAGTTGCAATATCTTTTGTATCCAGTGGATCAATAAGATAACCATTTTGGCAATTTCTAATAATATCGACGGGGCCACCATCTTTTGTTGCCACAATCGGCAAGCCACTCGCTGCCGCTTCAATCAATGTCAAGCCAAAAGGCTCCGTTAAAGCTGGGTTAATGAAGACACCCTTGGAAAGTGCCGCGAGACGATAGATCCCACTAATTTCTTCAAAGGTTAAATGTTTAGGATAGGCAACCTTGCCATAGAGATTGTATCGGTCGATCGCCAGAAGTAAATCGATGAAAATATCTTGGGCATTCGCTTCTAGGTTACGAACATCTTCCCGTGTCCCAGAAAAAATCACTAAGTTTGCCTTTTCTTGTAGCTCCGGAGATTCCCCAAAAGTCTCGATTAGAACACGAATATTTTTACGTTGGTCTAGACGCGATAGAGCTAAAACAATAGGCTTATTCGGCTCCCTTAAAAAAGATTGAAGCCTCTGAAATAAAGGGTCCTCCCACTCACTCCCATCCGATGGTCGAAATCGTTCCAAATCCGTACCAGGCGGTACAATACGCATACTATCTGGTGTGTAGAAATCATATTGGGCATACTGCTCAATAATTTCTTGATTAGTACTGGTAATAACTCGTTGAGCTGAAGCAAGAGTATCTTCTTCCGCACTGATACGACGGGTAATGTTGTACCGAGCTTCGATAGTTTCTCGGCTGACTCCACTTGCAAGCAAACGTTTCCGTTTACTTCGACCGAGGGAATGACCCGTGTGAACCAAGGGGATTTCTAATTGATTTGAGAGGCGAACCCCGACATAACCAGCATCCGCATAATGCGTGTGAATAATATCTGGAAGGCGATCTTGAGCCTTTAAATAAGTCAGAGCATTATCAGCAAAGCTATCGAGATAATCCCACAGGTCTTCTTTCCGTAGATAATCGTCACAACCACAGGAAATACGAACAATCTGGGCTTTGTTATTGATAGTTTCAAGAGGCTGAGCATAGTCCTGACTTACCGCTTCATCATTAATCAGCTTCGTCATCAAATCGACTTTTCCGATAGTGGAAGAAGTCGACAAGGCTTCTGCTAGCTCGACTACATACTTTGTTTGGCCGCCAGTATCAGAATCTCGTCCAAGCTCCAGCTCTTTACTACGAATTAGGCCATGAATACTAATAAGTAATATGTATTTTTCTTGACTAGCCATAGATGTTTTAGGTCACCTGAAATCAACAAAAGGTATTGTTAAAAAAATATCCAGAAATATCTATCTCAGCTTTATATATATCCGTAGATCTTTTTTGTTTATCATAACTCACAGCTAATTGAGCCAAAGTCTTCTTTCAATTTATGTCACGATACAAAAAAATCATCCATTTATGCATGACAGCTAGATTGTTTGTTTTGTGATTTTCCTCAATATATATCAGCTATGTTGCCACCTTGTAAGAAAGTATATTATTAAAGCTATAGTTCGGAGACTTCTTCTGTAATTTAGAATTAATACAATATAGTCTCATTATTCACCAAAACAATATACACAAATGTCCTAAAACATTTCTTCTTTTTGTTTTAACGTGAGATCTCCTTATTTGTTGACATTGCAGTATTTCAATGAAATCAAAAATAAAAAAAAGATTATGATTGTAACCTTTTTCGAGATGAATTATACATAAAAATAAGCACTTCAGATGAGTGATCCAGTAGAAATCACGCAGCATTTATCGAATAAAAAGAATTTTCAGACAACCTCTAAGAGAAAAAAAGTTTTACAGCTTATTTCTGTTTTCGAATTACTACTTATGGACAACTTCAAAAAGTATACTGTCTCTATTTCTAGAGTAAGTCAAAACAATCATAATTAGTGAGATACGGTTAATCAGGATACAAGCAACAAGTTTCTACTCAAGAAATCACGTAGATATGTAAAGACAAAATCCCTTATTATCCAAAGTCCACAAAAATATTAGTTCTTTGATTATTCTCTTCGTGGTATCAGTTTATTGTTTTCAATTTCAAGCCGTATCTATACTATTAGAGAAAATCATCTAATTAATCAATGACATTATTGTCACATTACTTTAAGCCTGACAATATAGACATTAGACTTGTGTTGCAGTCTTATTTCCTGAAGTATATTTGAATTTCACAATAATTGACAAAGCTAAAATTTCACTATCATGAAGTTTTCAATCTGACATCAAGATACAATAACAATATTTGATTAAGTAGCCATTACTCTTTTTGTAAGCCTTCTATAACTTCCTTTAAAGACTCGATAATAGAGCATCGTCATCTTCTCCCCCCATCATGAGGAATATTTAGAGTTATGTTTCGCTTTCGCTTTACCGAGAAAATATTCTTGACTTTATTTTTTAGCTTGACGCTCGGTAGTGTAAGAACTTTCGCGACTGAGTTGCCGAACAAAAGCACTAATGATGCGGCTAAAAAAACATCAAATCAAGCATATGTTAAAGAGTTCGATCTTGATGATTTTGATTTCTGGGCAGATCAGTGTCGTTTGTTCGCAGAGGAAGAAAGCTATGAAGAAATTATCAAAACTTGTGAAAAAGCGATCAGTTTGAAGCCGCGCAAAGAAAATGCTGACCTGTGGTTCGCTCGTAGTTATGCTCTATTTAAACTAGGAGACTATTTAAACGCGATTACATCCTATAATCGCGTTTTAGAAGTTTCGCCAAAGAGTTCAATCTCTATGGCTTATCAATGTGCTGCTTTATTCCAACTAAATCGCTACGATGACGCTATAGATAGTTGTGAGTCAGCATTACAAGTCAATGGTATTTGGGGGAAAAAATCACCAGCGATCGCTTGGTACTATCGTGGGTTATCTTTGCAAGCTACAAACCGATTAGAGATAGCCCTCGAATCGTTTATTAGGGCTGTCACTATTGATCCTAACGACGATGTTGCAAAAGCTGGTCTTTGCGGCTTAGAAGTTGACCTACATCCATTTTTTTATGAGTTTTCTGAGTACGATATCGCCAGAAGACTCAATACAATACAACAAACAATCGGTGGAGACCCAAATAAGACGATTAACTTATTTGATATTCTTCAAGCTGATATACCTGATGACAAGAAATTTAATTATGTCATTTGCTCTCTTGAGACGGCTACAATCCTTTATGAACGAGCCTTAGCCTCAGAACCAAAAAATGCAACGCTATGGATGCAGCAAGGATTATTACTTGAGCAATTAGGTAAATACCAACAGGCACTTACATCTTACGATCAAGCAGTTAATCTATTACCTGATTACGCGATCGCCCTTGCCCACAAATGTGCTGTGTTAGTTCAGTTAAACGATTATGAATCTGCCTTAGAATTTTGTGAAATGGCCTTAGAAAGTAATAACAACTGGGGTAGACAAGGCGAGACTATTGGCTCAGCATATGGGTGGACTCAAAAAAGTGCGGCACTAATCGGTTTGGGTAAATATGAAGATGCTTTAGCTGCTGCTGAGAGGGCAATCGCTATTGCACCAGAGTATTCTGTGGCGTGGAATAATAAAGCCGTCAGCCAATGGCATCTCAATAAGCTTAATGAGAAATCTGAATACCAACAAAATTTCAACCCAAATATCAGTATAGAAAAAGCAATAAGTTTATATGAACAGACCCTAGAAAAATACCAAGATGACTTTAACATTCAAGGCGAAGCATTCGAATTAGAGTACTATACCACCCCTATTTTCTTTCATCGAAGTCAAATCATCGCTCTTTTTAATCAAGCTAGAATCCTGGCTTCAAACAATAATTTATCTAAGGCAATTGAGTCTTATCAAAAAGCACTTGATCTTGATCGAGCCCAACAAAATAGTTGGGGTTTTTCACTGATTGACGAGGATTTAGCAGCGAATATTCGTATTAATCAAGCTACAGCTAGTATTCTTGAACATCAAGCAAGTAGTTGTGCAGCAAATAGTCAAAACTTAAGCCAAGCCATTAGTTACGCAAAGGAAGCAACAGTTATTAAGCCTGATCTATTCACAACTTGGTACACATTAGGGCTGGCACAACTACATGCCTGTAGTTTTGAAGCGGCAGAGGGGAATTTTAAAGAAGCGTTGTCAAAGTCGCCAAATAACATACATGCAATGACAGCACTTGGTATTATTTTAGCTCGCACAAATCAAAGACAAGAAGCAATTAAGACATTCGAGAGGGTGCTTAATATCGACCCTGATTATCTCTTGGCTAGTCATTGTCGAGAATATTTAGTTATCGTTAGCCGACCCTCCTCAGCAGATAATATCTGTACTCGTTGGATGATTTAATAGCTATCGAATTTTGTCCTCTCTAACAACAAATATATTCAACTCAATCTACTGGCTCTTGACCATTGATGATATTTAAATCATAGGTACAAAATGCGGGCTTTTCTTGCTCAATGACACTACGCACTAAATGTTCATCAATAGCTTCATAATCTTTGTTTTGAGGACAATATAACTTGACTGAAAAATGAAAAGCTCTCCCACCTCCGAGGGTTGGTTCTTGTCCTAGTCGAATTTGTCCGATTGTAAATTCGGTATCATTGGCATCTATGATTTGAATGTGACGCTCATCATTCGGTAATTCAGTACACAAATGTAACGCAAATCTTAAGCCTCGGCGGCTACCGCGCCACTGATACAACTCGACTGCATTTCGAATTAGACGTCGCTGCACCTTTAGCTTCCAGGCTGGATTCATTGGCCAAGCAACAGCCTCCGCTAAAAAAGGAAGTAATGTTTTGGGTGCCGTCAGCGGATCTAAATAAGCCCAAAAGTGATCCATTGCTTGAACTGTGGGATCAAAAGCTTCTTCGAAAATTGTCACAAAACGCGTGAGAAAGTCAGATTGCTGATAAATTTCAGGCAGAAAATCGACATATGAACAAAGGGGTTGAATAGAAAAATCAATCGTTTTATATCCAACAAGCTGTTCTCGTGTAGTTTCTGTGACAGCAGAAAGATAAACTTGACCCTTGTATTTCAAATCAAGTGTATTTTGTCTGCTTAAGGCCGTTTGCTCTTCAAAAAAGTGCTTAGGAATTTTAAAAGAAATTGTTTTTTGTAAACTCTCTTTCGGCTCTAATAAAAAAGCTTGAGTTTGCCATAGTTCATCCGGTCTACTGGGTTCTTGCCATTCTGCTAGATCTAAATGCAACCAACTTAAAGGAAATGTACCTTCAAGCTTTAAAACAAGATTCATGTCCTGATGGCTATGATTCTGCATGCGAACACGAATATCACCAAGCTTGTCAGGAAATAAAGCAAGGTTAGTTCCTTCTGAAGAGTTTTGCTCTGCTCCAAAAGGTACAACATCCAAAGTTATAGGTACATCAGTTGAAACTAAATCAAGGGCAATATCTGGGCGGTGGGTAGATTGAGTCATGAGATGTTGCAGGAAAAATATTCAGTATCTATTAGTGCTAAGTCATAAATTCCACATCGTGACCATTATTGTCATTATCTTCCCAGGAGCAAGCAACTTCTAATTCATTAAGTTTAATCAAACCCTCGGGAGCTGGTAGGCGAACCCATTGTTCGTCTTCACCATATTGACGCGAGCTGAAAAGTTTGACATGTGCGACATAGCTTACCTCGGGAATGCTTTGAAGTAGAGCAATAATGTCAGCGACTCGAACTGCGCGTCCTAAAGGCCAGCCATAGTTGTTGATGAGTGCATGTTTTGGTGTTGTCTGAGTTTGGGGGTCGAAACAACCAATAATTGGGTTTAAAAATTTGTAAAGGACTGTTTTAATTTTCCGCCGCATTTCTATCTGGGCATCCTCATTTCTATACTGAGATTCCAAAAGGACTTCGGCAATCACGTTGATACCAACAAATTGGGGGGCTTCTGGTTGAACACGAATACCTAATGACTTATGAAGATCAATTTTTGCTAAAAGGTCTTTTTTTAGGCGATCGCCTAAAGTCATACGATGTGGAGGAATTCCTCGACTGAAGTCAATCGCTTCTATAGAGGATGCAATTTGAGGGAGAACAAGTAATCGAACCACACCGGGAGTCGTCAGATCTGGAGTCGTAATAGTATGGGCACGATAAATTGGTGGAGTGAGGTCAAATTGTCTCGCTAGGTGCTCGAAATCTTCCGGGGTAACAGCTGTTTTTCTCGTACGCAGCAGAGCTGGTACACGCATAACAGCATCGTCTAAGGACTCAGCATCAATTCCCCCAGTCGCAGGTTGGTAATTAACCACTTTTTTGACATAAGGAATAGAACTTTTCATGACGCTAAGCTGTTGAGCTTGCACATTTCCTCGACTACCACCACCGACTCGATATCCAGTCATGTAAATCTCCGCTCCGAGAGGGGGAACTTTGCCATATTGCATTTCGAGGGCACGATCTTCTGGATCAAGAATGGCAGGTACGGTGGAATTTTCACTCAGGGAGCGGGCGGATTTAAGTAAAGGTTCTCGGCTACGAGACTGGCGTCCCCAAGATTGTAGGCGACTACGTTCTTGGGTTTGTCTGGCAATTTGGGAAGGTTCGCGAATGAGGGGACCAAATTGAACAAAACCGCCTTGGGAATCGATTAAGTAATAAGGAGTTTCTTTATTTGAATCGGCAAAATCGGATACTTCTTGCCAATATTCGACACTACCATCGGGAAGGTCTAAACGAATCTGCTCATCGGGATAGCGTTGAAGAATGGGCTTACCTTCAAGTTGAAAAACTTGTCCGGGTTTTCCATCACTTACACCTAAAAATTCTTCTCCAACTTTAATGCACTCACTAGCTGTCGTTGTACCGCCGATCGCCCTGACATCAAAGCCTGTGATTTCTGGCGATCGCTCATAATCATACTGATCTTGCTCTGAAACTTCATAAAGACAACGAATCCAATAACCCTGATAAGATCGACCGTTTGTCGTATCATCAAATGTTTTTTCAGACCAGTCTTTTGGAAGATGCAAAATAACATCTACCCCTTCAGTTTCAGGGTTAGGTGCTGCTTGACCTAACTGGTCGAAACTAAAACCTTTGGTACGATCATCATGGCGTTGTCGCAAGATCCCATCTTCCCATTTTTCGCCATTCCAAGCTTGCCATTTTAACGGAGGGTTATCGGTGTTAATTCCTGTAGTTACAGCAGCTCGACCCTTAAAAGTAATCGCTAAAATATTGCCGGAAATATCATTTTCTAAGGGAGTGTTCTCTGACGCTATCCATTGGTCTGGCTCAAAGACCATATAGAAGCAGCTTCCCCGTTGGCAAGGCTCAAATAAATTAATTGGTCGGTCTAGGTCATTCCAAGAACGTCGCAAATTTGGGTCAGATTCTTCGTAATCGGTATTGCCGAACAGATTTCTTAAACTTGTCGCAGTAGGGCGATCACTAACTTGATCTGCCATCAAGATGTGCTTTATACGAGGGCGACCAATCACAAAGTCTTGATCTGTAGTGAAAACAATCGCCTCTTGGTTTTCGGTACGCACTGTTGCCACTTCTGTACCAGCCCGAATCAGTTTTGGCTCAGATTGCGCTTTTGTTAGATAGAAAGTTAAGTCCGTGTGAGCAGGTTTAGGCGGGTCTAAACGAATTCCTAAGAGTTCTAGTAACGCAACATAATGTCGGCGTGGCACTTGATTAAAGCGGTACAGCATCTGATGTACTAGCCACGAAAATAGCTCAATGAGCGTCACGCCGGGATCACCAGGATTATAATTCGTCCACTCTGGACAATAGCGAGGGATGCGCAACAAACATTCTTCGACTAATTCGTCAAAAGTCCGGTCATCGAGGTTTGATTTCGGTAAATTAGGCAGAAATTGAGCTGCTTCTAAAAATTCTGGTTCCATTTCAGATGACGGCCTCGTCGGGAGGCGTTAGGTAGAAGGGGTACACCATGCTGCGCATTTCGTAAGTCTCTTTTGGACTATACAAAATGTTGATATTGACCTGACCAGTAATAGGATCTGGCTCGGTAATCACGTCCTCGACAATAATGCGTGGCTCCCATATTTCGAGAGCTTCACGAACATAAATCCTTATCATCAAAAGCACTTGAGTGTTCATTGGCTCAAACACCATTTCGGATAGACGTGAACCAAAATCGGGACGGTAAACTCGCTCTCCGAGTCTGGTTCCCAAGATAATGCGAATCGATTCTTCTAGATTTGTTGTACTACTACTCAGTTGTAAGCTGCCTTGAACATTTGTACTAACAGGGAATGCAATACCTGCACCGATATAGTTATTGGTTTGTTCGTCTGGGCTAGGGGGCATTACTTCTGTAAAAACTAGAGTAAAAGGAGCTAGTTTATTAATAAATAATGCCTTAGGTTATCATGCACATTCAAATGTTTCATTAGCCTTTACAAAGATTTTTAACTTTCTTTTACTGCAGTCAAGGCGATCGCCACAAACAGACAAAATATTATGAGATTTATGACTTTAAAGTATCGTAATTTTCTAATTCTCAAAGTCACCTAACATAAAAATAAAACGTTATTTATCTTTTTCAGTGCTGTTATGGAAAAACTTAAGTCTCAGTTTGCGACGGTCTCAAAATTATTATTTTCGGCGGAAACGCGTCAAACCTATGGTCAGGCGATCGCCTTGACAGTGAGCATTATCCGCGAGCTATTAAGCTTATCTTGGTTGCTGTTCTGTTCTATCTTCTTGATTTTCTTTTGGGGTGGGAACTATGCTCGCCAAGCAGGCCAGAATGTTCGCAATTGGTACTCTGATATGGATGAGGAGCAAAAGAAAAATGTTGTGGGAGCAGCAGCAGGAACATTGAAAGAGTCTATTGGTGGCTCAATGAATGACTCACCATCTCTATCTCTAGTGGAAATTGCCAAATCTCAACTAGATATCAAAAATGATCCTCCAGCACTAAAAGCTTTGCCATCCGCACCAAAAGTTGAAAAGAAACTAGAACAGGAAGAGAGCCTAACAAGTAAAGACTTAAACAAATTAGACGACAAGTCTATTGAAGAAGATTAAGGATAATCAATCAGCTAATGTCGATATTTTGGATAAACAAAAATATCACTTCAAATCTAAGCCTCAACAAGTGTAATTGCGGCCTCCGCATTCATTCCGTCTTCTATGACAGCTAAAAGGCCAGGAAGATATTGATTCATCATTAGTACGTTTGCATAAACAAGCTGTCGAATTAGAGCTTGAGATAATAGGCTTCTTTCTACGTCAATACTAGTTTTATAGCGAATTTCTCCATCACTATAGTCCATCTCAAAGTTTCCAATGACCATGCCGTAGTTGGCGCGAGTAATAAACTCGGCAGCATTTCCTCGTCGATTCTTCGGTGTAGTTATGGGACAAATTGAATAGAACAAAAATGTTTGTTGTTCTGGGTTTACTTTGGCAAAGCAATTCCATTGGCCGTTGTCGCCACGAAAGCTCAAGCGAAGGGATGTTTTGTCTGAGAGCTCTACGAAAGGCCATTCTTCATTTTCAAAGAAGGTTGTGACTTTTTCAAAAAGTAAATCATCTTGTTCATCTTCTTCGGAATCTTCTTCTTCGGCTAATGCGCCATACATCAAATCACCAAAGGTTTCGGTGATATTTTGAAGGAAATGTGTTGTCGCGTTTTGGGTCGCTTCGGTTAGATTTACTTCAGTCCATTCTTTAACGAAGTTGACGATGCCTTCTGCTAATTGATCACTGGTTGTATTGGGATCGTTGATAAGTGCAGGATTGACTGAGTGCCAGAATGTATTAAAGCCAACTTCATGATCTCCTTGCTGTTGCTTAACAGATAAACAAAGCCAACTCTCTGTTTGAAGTAATGGGCTAATAGTGTTTGGTAATTCAGACAGAGTAGTCTGTTGCC
>CAZXBK010000082.1:0-19367 GCA_964638765.1 uncultured Synechococcus sp.
AAGAAACCTTCTCTCCATCTTGATGACGGTCTCTCTCTTATCCAAAACTGACGTTCCTTAGTTTTCTTGTATCATGGCGGTGATTGAAGGCCTATGTTTCAGCATTTTGCGAGAATTTTCGAGATTAAAACTTTTCGTCAAATTTCCAAACGCCATCCCAATTATCCACGGGATTATTTTCGAGGTAGGTGAGGCGATCTAGGTAAATTTTTGGCAGGGTATCGAGGGTACTCATCCGCGACAGAATATTAAATGCGCTACGGGCTTGGGTGAATTCTCCCTTGGTGTACAGGGTAATGGCTTGGTTATAGTGCTCGAAGGTTGCTTCCTTTTGGGCGATCGCCTCGGGGGTATCGTTATCAAAGACTTCGTAGATGCTAATGGGCTTACTCTTTCCCTTAACGACCATGCGGTCAAGGAATCGAATTTTATAGCGTTCTGGCTCAGCTAAATTGTCTAGAACTGTTTCTGAAATAAGTAAAGACACCCCATAAATTTTTGTGAGACTTTCTAAGCGAGAGGTGAGATTAACGGTGTCGGATAAAATGTCCCCCTGCATCCGAAATTCTTCACCGACAATGCCCATCATTACCCGTCCAGTATGGATCCCTAAACCAATACGAATTGGGGTGAAACCCTGGGCGGCAATTTTTTGATTAAAGCTTTCCAGCTCTCGTAGTTGGGCGATCGCCGAGGTGACGGCATCATCACTGGATTCGGGGAAAACAGCCATTACCCCATCACCCATAAATTTAATGATTAGACCCCGGTGTTCGCGAATCTGCGGCGATAGTTTTTGGAGATAGTTATTAATAAACTGAAAATTTTGGTCGGGGGTCATGCCCTCAGCGATGGAGGTAAAGGAACGAATATCTGAAAACAAAATGGTCATTTGTTTATCGACATGGTCCCCCAGCTCCACATCACTAATTCTGTTTTTACGTAAAAAATCTAAGTAATCAAAGGGTACAAAACGGCTATAGGCGTTGGTCGTCTCGGATAGTTGGCCGTAGGTTTGTTCGAGCTTTTTATGCTGCACTTTTAGGCGGTAAAAAGCATCCTTTAAATTTAGCCACAGCGTTGTATTGACTGTGATCCCCCAAGTTAAGACAATCGCGGCGATCGGTGTGGCAATGGGAATAATCCAGCCGTTTACAAAAAATGCATAGGCACTCACAGTTACCGTTGTCAGCAAACCAGCGGTACCCAAAAAGCTCATTATCCTTGAGCGAATATAAATAACACCGAAGCAGTGACTGAGAACAATCCCCACCAAAATAATGCCGTAACTAACAGGTTTTGCCGTGAGTCGTAGCATCGGTCGACCATCGAGAGCACTAGACAAAATTTGGCTGGTCGCATTGGCGTGGATCACAATGCCGGGCATATAGTCCGTTGTGGCAAACAGTTTATTGCTGTAGGGCGTTTGGTGAACGTCATTCAGACTGGGTGCAGTCGGGCCAAAGAGCACCAGCTTGTCTTGAAATAAATCAGCTGGAATTTGATTTTCCAAGACTTCTGTCATTGAAATATGGGGGAATTTTTCGAGGCCACCCCGGTAATTGAGGGGAATTAGATAATAGTTACTGAGATCCGTCGCGCGATACTCGCCATCCCGAGCCGACAAAGGTACAAATCTCGCCTGCCCCAACCGATAAATATTGGCTGCTTCGTTTTCTAGTTCCAGCTCAATATTTTCAGCGCTCAGAAAAGTTAGGGCTAAGTTGATCGGCAAGCTGGTAATTAAACTGCCATCGACATTGGGCAGCAGCACTGTCCCTAAGCGTATTTTGCCGTCTGCATCAGGAAATAAATCATTAGCAGCGATTTGACCTTGTTCAGCTAAGACGGGAGCAGGATCAATAATATTGCCTGCTACTTTAGTGACACCAATGAGGTTTGGGGTGGTTTGAAAGACTTCGACCAATTCGTCGTGACCGGGTTCTACGGCTAAGTCTCGGTACAAATCAAGGGCGATCGCCCGTGGTTTTTGGTCTTTAATGTTGCGGAGAATGGTCGCCAAATCCCGATCGGCCATCGGCCATTGCTCGACATACTGAATGTCGTCTTCACCAATAGTGACGATCACAATGCGATCATCGATTTCTGGTTCATCACGCAGTTGAAATAATTGGTCGCTGACTAGCCATTCCACTGTCCGCCAAAGGCCAAGACGACTACTGCCTAACATCAAGGCACTAATCACAATAAGTAATAGTGCATTCACCCGATATCGCTTTAAAAGTTGCCACCAAGCTTGTGGATTCATCTTTAACACCAAACCTCAAGGAGCATTTAGCACTCCAGTAATGGGCTCGGTAGATAGCGCCTCCAAGTCTACTTGGGCGAGTAAATCGCGCCATTCGGTAGCATATTCTTCGTTCTCTGGCTCGTTCATATGGGCGATCGCCAAACTTGTTAGGGTGTCATACCACAGCCCCTGTTGGGCATAGGCTACCGCTCGCTGCACTGGATCTGTTGCTGTGGGTTCCTGTTTATCGCCGACCCGTTTAATCCAACCCGTCACGGAATAGTTATTCGGTAAAAGACGGCCACCGGGTTCGATGGGTGCGAAATACCACAGGTAATGTTTGTCTACGGCTAAAGGGGCGATCGCCTCGGGTACTTGTACCGCCACAATGCCGCCATCTGCTGGACTCGGTAAAACCGTATCGAAATAAAAAGTACCGTCTTCGTCTTGCAAACTAAAAAAGACTTCCTCAGCTCCCAAGGGCGGTAAATAAACAAAAATTACTGGGTGAGCTGCAAGGGTTTGCCCACTATTATTAGGCGGTAACAATGCTTTTAAAATCGACACTCGGGTCGTACCGCGACTGCCAGCGCCAATACTCGATCTTGGGCTAGCATCACTCTCCGGCAATCGGAAACTTACCGCATCACGACTACCACCACCAATACTTGATCGCGGATTTCCTTGGCTATCGGGCAAGCTAAATTGCACACCGCCGCGACTTCCGCCACCAATTGATGAGCGAGGACTACCATCGCCGCTGGGTAAACGAAATTGCACAGCGTCACGACTCCCACCGCCAATAGAAGAACGGGGACTACTGGCTGTATCGGGGAGACTAAAACCAACCGCACCTCGACTGCCGCCACCAATCGATGAGCGAGGACTACTGTCAGCATCGGGCAAACTAAACCCAACCGCTCCCCGACTGCCACCGCCGATGGACGAGCGAGGATTGCTAGCACTACCGGGCAATTGGAAATGCACTTTACCGCGACTGACGCCACCAATGCCGGATTCTGGAATTGTCTCTTCCGCGAAACCCGTTGATAGCTCGGACCAAGGATTTTCGGGTAAAGGTTCAGTTTGGGCGATCGCCCCGTACTGTAACGGTATGAGCAGCAAACCACCCACAGTACCCAGCATTATTTTTACGAAATGGCGATCGCTTCTCATGTTGTCCTCCAGCTAAACTGCCAACCCATACCTACGACCAATTCCCTACCAGAATAAAAGCAGACCAAAAATACGGGTGGGAAAATTTCGAATCCCGCAACAATTTTAATTGTGCTTGCCGTAGTGCCTCGGCCTTAGAATTTCCCTGCTGCACCAACTGCTGATAAAACGCAATCATTAGTTCTGTCGTCGATTCATCACTCACCGGCCACAGACTACCTAAAGTACTTTTTGCCCCGGAGCGCAACGCAAATCCCGACAAACCCAATACCGCTCGATCATCTCCCCGCGCCGTTTGGCACGCACTCATTACTAATAATTCAATGGGATCAAGAATGCCGAGGCGCCGCTTTTCAAAGAGGCGGTCAAAATTTTCCATCGAAATCCGTTCATCCCATGTCAACAAAAATGTTTCGTCGGGATCAGAGCTAAATTGACCGTGGGTCGCCAGATGCACCACCGGAAATGAATCATTATTGATCTGCTCTACTAATTTGTCGTAGGTAAAAGTCTGGTTGAGTAGGACTCGCGATTCAGACTTTTGGGCAATGCTCGCTACTTCCTTTGTCACGCCAGGTAATGAATCAAAACCTTGTCTTGCCTCACTTAAGCCACCAATAAACAAGTCTAAATCCTGTGCCGTTTTGCCCTGGGGGAAAAGCTGCAAACCGGGACTAATGGCAATGCTAAATTTCTCGATGAGATACTGTTCACCGTCGTACAACGCCGACATGGGGACATTTTTCAGGAAGCTATCGGGAATAAACACAAGAGTTTTTGCACCCTGCTCAAACAAATCCGCTTCAAAGGGTTCAACGAGCCAGTCATGAAATTTTTTGGAATAGCGCCAGTGGCGATCGCGCGGGTAGCCGGGCGAAAAGGATGAATGGAATTGATCTAGAGCGAAAGACAACTCATCTCGTGGAATCTCAGAACGGTAATTGCGTAAGGTTTTATCCGGCAATGACACAATAATTTCAAGACGATCATCCAGCAAAATCGGGTACACGATCGCTGCTTCACTATCAAATTCCTCTAAGCTCACCGGATAGAGATCGAGGCAGGCATCTTGAAAATAATTGTCTAATTCTGCCAACTGCAACGCTTCCATCACAGTGCGGGCTTGCTGCAACTCCGGTTGGGAAGGCTCTCCTTGCAACAATAGATCTACGTAATTGCGATAAATCGGCTCAATATTTTCCCGAAACTCAAACTGCACATCTGGCCCCACTGCCACAAGATCCCGTCGCAAGGATTGCAACTTTTGGAAGGCAATGTCATAGGTGGCGATCGCCTTTTCTTTTTGACCAAGAGATTTCTGTACAACAGCTAACTGGCTAGCACTACGGGCAACCAAATCATCCGCATTGAGGCGCTGGGATAAATCTAAACTTTCGGCAGTTAACGTACGAGCTTCCGGCAATTGCCCAAAGGCTTTATACACTTTGCCCAACTGATTAAGGGTGTAAGCCTGAGCCTGTAAATCATCGATGGTGATCGCCTCTTCCAAGGCAGTTTGTAACCAAGTCACCATCGATTTCGGCTGTCGATAGGCAGCGACAGATGCAAAATTAAAATCGCCATTATCTTCAATCTCGGCCAAGCGCAATAAGCTTTCCGCAAAATTGAGAACGGCATAGCTCTTCGGTCGGCTAGGAGGCAAAGTATTCAGGGTCTGGGTAATATCAGCAATATACTGACCTGCCGCCTCGAATTGCTTAAGTTCCACCGCCAAGCGCAACTGATTTAAACGAGTATTTAAGCTATCCACAGGATTCACGGCCAAACTGTAGGAGGTCTCGTAATACTCCTGTGCCGCATCATCACTATCTAAATCCCGCGCGACATTCCCGAGGTTAAACAGTACTGTCGCGGTTTCAGCATCCGCCCCAATTTCACGACTTAGCCGCCAACTTTCCTCTAAAACGGTCTTCGAATCAACCAATTCTCCGAGATTTTGCAAGACAATGCCCAAAGATTGCAGCGCTTGCACTTTCAGCAAAGTATCTTCACCCGCCAAAACGTCGGTTGTTGCGGCTAAAATCACATCCCTCGATTTACGATATTGCCCTAATGCTTGGAACGCTTGGGCTTGATTAATGCGGGTGGTGGTCACCCCAGAAATATCGTCATTTTTCCCATAGATTTCACCAGCTTTTTCCCATGTTGCCAAGGCCATTTCCGGTTGACCTAGATTTAGCTCGACCATACCTTGATTGTTCAGCGCTTGGGCATAGAGAGATTGGCTTTGGTCGGTTTGGGATTGTAGTGCTCCCAGTAGCGACAAACTTTCTTCGCTACTCATTTGAGCAGCCTCTAAATTTCCCGCTTCGACGTAGGCAGCCGTTAAGAAATTAAGGGTTTGAATTTTCGCAATAGTATTCGCCTGAACTTGGGATGTCTCTAGGGCGGATTCCCAGAGATCAATGGACTGTTGAATTTGTCCCGCTCGGTAAACCTGTTGACCTTGGGCAAGCAAAGAAACCTGTTGCTGAGTCTCAGGAATTAATGAAGTCGGCGATCGCCCTAACTCTGTAGCTGTTAAATCAGCAGCGATAACTGTTGTCTGGGTAACCGGAGTGAAGTCTAAAATTAATGCACCAAAACTGAGCAAGAAGAGTCGTGCGATATTTTTCGTGAAGTTATTTTTGGGTTGCAACATCTGAATTTTTCCTCACGATTAAAGACAATTCGAGGCGACTTTTTGGGGCACTCGATTTTCGGTGGCAGCTAATTCGATACCATTTTCGCCAACTTTAAAATGCGTTGCTTGCCTCAAGGTTAACTCTGATTCCGGCTCAGGGGCGATCGCCGTTTGAACTGCTTCAGTAGTCGCCTGTCCCCCAGAAAAATCTCTCATATCAGCTAAAAGACTTGACCCACGCACCAAAGAGCTCGGATCAGTCGGAATACCCCCCTGCCCGGTTACCGTAAACGAATTTAACTCTTGTCCCGTGGCACAGGCCGAAACAACTTTATCCTCGCGATCGCCCAAATCCGTAATGAGCTTAGCCAAACCAGAGCTGGGATCTGCGTCGGGAGAATTCAGAATAAATTCGCCATCTAAACCCAATTCCGAACTCACGGTAATGTCATTCCTCACTTCGATATCCGCATCAGTAAATTCAATACCAAGCAAAGCTTGTGTAGTTACTGCGATATTGCCGCCATCGCCGTCAAAGGCATTGGCTGTAATGTTGTTGTCCTGATCCGGCAACGCAATAATAAAAGGCGCTGTAATTGTCATATTGCCGCCGTCACCACCGCCGCTCTGCAAGCCAGCATTCGTACTAATGTTGCTGCCATTTTGTAGCAGAATATATGCACCAATCTCAAAAGCCAAATTGCCTCCTGAACCCGCGAAAGAAGAGGCATCAATTAAACCATCATCCAAAATCAAAAAATTACCCACGACTCGGATATCCCCAGCAACACCTGTACCTTGAGCACTGACAGAAAATTGGCCGCCGTCCGTTAATCGAATAAAAATAGGATCAATATCAATGCTGCCGCCATCTCCTGTGGAACTTTCGAGGGTATTAGCAAAAACACCCGAGCCTGTACCATCTATCGTAATGTCATTGGTCACATCAACTTTGATATCTCCCGCATTACCCTTACCAGCCGTATCCGACGCGATCCGCCCGCCGTCCAGAACAGAAAGATCATTGCTAGTGAGGGTCACCTTGCCGCCGTTACCTGCCGAACCCGCTGCCGCACTCACAAAAATTCCCGAATTCTCATCTGCTGGCAAATTTGCCCCAATAATTTCAACATCGTTATCAACTGTTGTCGAAATATTCCCGGCGTTTTGAGAACTAGACGTCGTTGCCCTTAATTGAGCACCATTAGTAATTTCTAAACGTCCAGCATTAATAGCGAGATCACCACCAGCGCCACCATCAGAGTTTGTTTCCGTAAACGCACCACTAGGAAATTCCGCAAAGCCATCAAAAATTGCTGCTTCTGTCACCTTGATCGAGATATCACCAGAGTCACCAGCACCTTCTGTTGTCGCACTGATTACGCCACCATTTCTCACAATCAAATTTTTTGCCGAAATATCAATCAAATCGCCTTGACCGATACCTTCAGTAAACACTTGGCTAGCAATACCCGTGGCTGTATCTGTCCCCTCAAAAGTTTCGTTGTCAATGAGTAGCGTTTCGTTGATCCGAAGATTGATCCTGCCAGCATCACCATTACCGTCAGTACTTGCTAGGATTAACGCCCCATTTTCCAGTGTCAAAAAATCAGCCGTAATCTCAATAGTGCCAGCATTACCAAAGGTATCTTGATTGACGATACTGCTCACGCCACTAAAGACTTCATCGAGTCGACCATCTAAAGTAATATTTTTCGTATTTAAAGTAACTGAGCCAGCATCTCGAATATTGGTCGCAGATGTACCGGAGTCAAGGGTTAAAGATGTTTGAATCTGAGCGCCATTCGCCGCAATAATATTTTGATTTGCATTAATCGAAATATCTCCCGAGCTAGAAGAGATCAAGACTGTCTCGCTATCGAGCAATGCCAGAGCCTCTCGATCTAGAAAAACATTTTCAGCATCTAGGGAAATTGTGCCAGTAGAACCATTTTGGCTAGTGGAAGTAATGCGACTTTTCGCTTCTAGGTTAATGTCACCTAAGGCTTGCAAGTTAACAACACCGAGAGAACCTTTTCTCGTTGCTTCCGGCTCAGACAGACCCGTTCTATTAAATAAAGCGATACTACCGCCGTCGATAAAATTAATATCATTTTGGGCTATTAAGTTGATGTCACCCAGATCGAGATTATTCGCGGTATTTTCAAAGGCAGCGTCTGTTTGAATTGTGCCGAAAACAAAAATGTCACCCTTCGAATCAATCGTTAACGCCTGCTCAGATTGACCGAGTGCAATATCACCAACCGCAATTCCGCCTGCTAAATCAGGGTTAGGCATGTACTGATTGGTCAGAAGAATTTGGTGGTCACCAGCAAATTCTTTCGTCTCAATTGAATTGATAGAGATGTTGGCGTTTGTCGGCGTACTCGATGGCGTAAAGCCAGTCAATTCTGCAGTTGGACCAACCATAAATGCATCAGAATTAAGCACTATAGTGAACTCAGGTGCACCTGCAAATGCAGAGAAATCCGTTAAGCCAGTGAATAGATCACCCACAAATTCTGTCGTGCCCGCTCTGACATCTAAAGTCGCGACAGTTCTGCCATCAATGGGAAGTTGAGTAGAATTATCAGAGAGAGTGACGGTTTGTTCTAATCCATTTGTACCGTCTGCGTTATTGATAATAATCGAGTCTGCTGTGACACTGCCGCCAGCAAAGATATGCAAAGAAGCTCCGGTATAGGTGTCAAAACTAACATCGCCGCTAGATCGAATAATGGGATCATTAGGGCTAATGCCACTGCCTAATTCGTCGCCATTTCTGAGTTGAAAATTACCGTTAGCGTTGAAGTAAGTGTCAATGACAATGGGATTTGGGGAACTGAGAATCATATCTCCACCGGAAAATAATCCAGCATTCTTATCTCGCAAGGCAAATAGGTCTATGGCATCAGATGTGATGAAGAGATCGTTTCCAGCAACGCCATAAAAAGAAGTCGCTGCTGTATCGCGAACTTTGACCTCACTGGTTCCTGCAAGAGTAAGATCCGCACCAGCAAAAAGGATATTTTGTAGGTCTAGTTCATTGGCTTGGAGATAAAGATCTCCACCAACAGCAAGCTGTCCTCGGTTGGCGATCGCCCCAGATTGTGGCGGCAACCAACTGGCTAAACCTAAAGGCTGACTAACGGTGAGTAACGCAGCAATATTGCCATCATTAGCTGTTGGAATAGATGTGCCGTCTTCAAATAGCAAAGCCTTGGTAGTAGTGGCATAGAGAGAACCAGCAATATCGAGCGTGGCAGTATCTCCAAAACTAATACCGTTAGGATTTACGAGGTATAGATTGGCATTACCATCAACACCAAGCCTGCCATCAATATTCGAGAGGTTAGTACCTGTGACTCGGGTAATGATATTGGCGATCGCCGCAGGATTTGCGAAATAGACATTCTCGTCTAAGTCAACATTAAAGTCTTGAAAGCTGTGGAATAAATTGCTGTCACGAGTGGCGCCCCCTTCAATGAGCGTTACCGCATGGTGGCCAATCTGAGCATCTCGCAGCAATGAACTTTCAGCGCCAAAAGTACTATCAGGAATCAGTTGGGCGATCGCCAAATCTTGGATTGAGCTAGCAAATAGTAGCGACATGCCACAACCGATAAATTGCCCAAATTTAAAAAGTCCCATGGTACTGTCGACGAATACAGGTCAAATGCTAAAACTATGGCGATCAATCACTTGTTCAGGACGATACAGAAAGTCTACTTACGCATCACTCTGACCTACAGCATACTGGCAATTCTCAAAAAAACAGAAACCTCGCATCAAAACATTATTTATGTCGACTGAATCAGTCACAGCAGTTATCTAGTCTTGAAACGGAACTTCTCCTGTGAGGGAAGACATCTGCCTTAAGCAGAACAAGCCTTTGCTGAATGTGAAGATCATCTGGTCGTCATTAGGCAATGAATCAAATCACGGCACGACACCTTCAATCATTTGTTCTCGCCTCAGTCCATTCAGGCGTGCAAAACTAAGTTACAACTTGTTCAAATACGAGTTGAATTAGCTGCTTTATCATTTCTTAATTAAAACTTTGCGAAATCTATTTGATTCTACGTATATTTGCCCAGATTTCGTAATGCCCATAGAAATTGCAACAGGTATATTGAATAATACGAATATTCGTCATGTAAATAATAAAGCCTGTTGTCTAAAAAGCATTTTGCAATGATTAATTGATTATTAAAAAGATAGCGCTTTAGTCAAGGGATTGATCGTTGCAAAAATCATACTTTTCCTTAGAGAAGTTTGACCTCTATTTCTTTCTAACTAGGAGACTATACCGATGTCTGGCGTATTTGATCTAAGCACCCTCAGCCAGCTTCTACCAAACTCGGTAGTGTTCAACGTAGGCGCTGGTTTTGCGTCTGCCGATTTTGATAGTTTGTTTGATATTCAAATTGCCGACGACGACAACGCTGGTTTTTTGCAAGGTCTTATTTTAGACGGGTACTGCATTGACGGTGATATCGGTATTCGCCAAGATATTACGCCCCAAGATGGCATTACCAGCCAAACCTACACAGCACGGGTCTACTCCAGTTATGACATTGCAGCGATGGATGCTGAGGATGCAGGCGGCGCAGATGAGGCCATTGATTATATTGATAAGCCGCAACATCTTGATTTAGTGAACTGGATTATTAATCAAGATTTTCAAGCTAGTGATTTTGATGGCTACGATCCGAGCAATGGTGTCTTTAATCTGGTTCAACTGGCAATTTGGAAGTTAGTTGACGGTCGTATACCACGGGATCGTCGTCAGTTTTTCCGCCAAAACAAGGATTATGTCCAACAAATTATTGATTTAGCACGGGAAAATGGCAACGGGTTTGAACCTACTGAGTATGGTCAAAAAATTGCGATCGCCCTAGTCCCTGATGATCTCAGCTCGGACGTTGTCGAGGCAAATGCCCAAACGGTGATTGCAGCGGTTGAAATTTCTCGTATCGGCGATCGCGTATTTGAAGACCTAAATGCTAACGGTATCCAAGACGCAGGCGAACCGGGCATTGAAGGAGTCACGGTTAATTTACTCGCTGATCTCAATGGCGACGGAGAAATTGAAACGGGCGAACAAATTGCCACAACAACAACCGATGGTGATGGCAAGTATTTCTTTGATGTTATTGCTGGCGACTATCGAGTTGAATTTGAACAACCAGAAGGATTTGGCGTTAGTCCTTCATCCCAAGGGGGAGAAGTTACCTCAGAAGCCGAAAACGGCATTGATCTGAGTGTCGAAAAAATCTTCGATATTGATACCGTCACTGGATACGACTACAACAGTGATGGCAATCCAGAACAATTTGTAGCTGTACCAAACCAAGTCGTTGCCTACACTATTCTGGTGACAAACAATAGTCCGAGTCTTGCTACGGATGTGTTTGTCCTTGAGGATTTTACGAATAGGTTGCCCGTCGGCTTGGACTTTCTCGATGCGACGATTGGTGAAGCAAGTATTTGGCAAGACACAGATGGGAATCTCAATACCGTAGAGCTGGTAGTGGGTGATCTTGCTGCCGGAGAAACAGTAGCGATTCGGGTTGAAGCCTCCGTTAACAGTGATTCTCTAAAAACATTAGATGTTGACTGGAATTTAGGTATCGCCAACCCCGTAACAGGCGATCAAAATGCGGACATTCCAGAATATGTAGACTTAAATTTGTCCGGCCAGTTTTACCTCAATAACGAGGTCACTAAGGCTGCCGGTGACAAGAATATTGATATTCCAAATCTACAAATTCAAACAGAAACAGTTGTCCTAGCGGCTCAAGAGGATACAAGCCTCGAAAATAATGCCATTACAACTCGGCTAGATGTTGCTTCAGTTGTGCTGGATGGCACATTAAATAATGAAGAGCCAGTCTCTATCCGTACCTTTGAGAGACTGGGTGCTCTGTCTTCAGATATTGCCTATTCTCTAAATCCTGATCCGGTGTTATCGAATGGCGATACGGTCGTCAGCTTTGATGTGGCAAATGCTGCAGGGTCGAATGTGTTGGCAAATGGCGGCACTGTGACCTTTACGATCAAAAATTTCACTGGTACAGATACAAACGGCAATGGCATCTATGGTGATGATGGTGCAGTTGTCACGAATATCGTTGATAGTTTCTCCGTGACGGATGGCACTATTGAGGATTTTGAGGCGATCGCCGGCCAAGTCATTGCAAACTGGACTGTCGACAAATCCGAAGTACAAACCAGTAACACTGTCTTCCAAGTAGAAACCTCGGTGAGCGGTAGTACCAACTCCTCATTACCGGTAACGAGTTATTTTGATGAATTTGGTAATGCCGTTTCTGGTGCCGTTCCCAGCGGTACACCACCCATTACTGTTGATACGTCACCCGCGCTACTGCGTGCCATTACGGTAAATCACATCAATACTTTTTCGTTTGAGTCATTGGCTGTCGGTGGCAGCATGGACTTCGAGATTTTTGATGTCACCACAACTGATGATGTGACAGGGATTTTAGACTATACCGCTGCTGGAGCCGTTTCCCTTGACTCATTTACGATCACAGATGGCGCGACGGATGATCTTGACAGCGATGCCCGAGAAATCAGCACAGAATTCCTTATTGAACAATTTCCGGCGGGCACAGATAAAAGTTTTGCCATTGTGGCCTCAACCGATGACATTACGAGTTTCTTTGGCTTCCCATCGGGCACCCAAACCTTTGTCACTTACTTCGATATCAATGGCAATCCGCAAATCCAAAATGTCAATACATCAGGCAACAGCACAAAATTTAGTTTAGAGCTGGTCAGTACAACGACTTCCAATGCTGGCGGTGACAGCGCAATTATCACGAACGATTCCGACTTTCTACCCATTGGTGGTGTCACGGAAGATGGGTTGTTTGACCAGTTTGGAACGACGGTTTTTAACCTCTTTTGGAATGCTCTCGAAAATGATGAAGCCTATCTCAGCAACATTGACCAGTGGGAAGCCTTATCTACAGAGACTTCCACCCCAGAAGAGGTGATTAACTTCCTGTTCGACAACTTCTTGGTGAGTGGTAGCGGTGTTTATGAGGCGGATAATTTTGCGGCAGGCTCCCTCAGTATTACTAACCAAACCGGGCAAACAACGACCATTGAAGTCCTTGAGGCGCTCATTGAAGCGGCACCGGACAATGGTGGCGGCACACCTCCCGGCCTAGAAATTACGTTTGCAGAACTCCTAGAGGATTTGGCGGATTCTATTCGCGAAACAAATTCCCGCGATAGTGAAGGGCTACTCTCTGAGGTGATTACAGTTAAGCCCGGCGAGTTTAATCCTACTGCGGATACTGGTTTTTATGAGTTTGCGTCTGTCGGCGATCGCCTGTTTGTTGATGCAAACCGCAATGGCCTTCAGGATGAGTCGGAAACAGGTCTTGATGGTGTTACGGTTCGTTTGATTCAAGACAATGAAATCGTTGAAACGACAACAACAAGCAACGGTGGTGAGTATTTATTTGAGACGGTAATTCCGGGTGATTACCAAGTTGAGTTTGATGTACCAGAGGGCTACGAGTTAACACTGCCTAATCAAGGTGGAGACGAAGCGTTGGATTCTGATGCGAACCCTGCCACCGGTTTAACGGACCTATTCACCCTCACAAGCGGTGAATATCAAACTGATATAGATGCTGGTTTGAGAGTCGTTGCCAAAGAAAATTGTGTCGTTTTCAATTTGGGTGCGGGCTTTGCTTCGGCTGATTTTGATAGTTTCTTCGATGTCCAAGTGGCACCGGATGATAGTGGTAGTTTCTTGCAAGGAAAAATCTGGGATGGTTATTGCCTTGACGGTGATTTAGGGATTGAGCAGGATATTACCCCCCAAGATGGTATTACCAGTCAGTCCTACACTGCGAAAGTTTACTCCAGCTACGACCTTACGGCGATGGATGCAGAAGATGTAGGCGGGATGGATGGTCAGATTGACTACATCGAAAATCCTGAAAATCTTGACCTCGTCAACTGGATTATGAATCAGGATTTCCAAGCCAGTGACTTTGATGGTTATAACGCGGAATCTGGCGTCTTTAATCTAGTTCAACTCGCAATTTGGCAACTGGTTGATGGTCGCATCCCGCCTGATCGCCAAGCTTTTTATGACGAAAATAAACAGTATGTCGACCAAATTATTGCCCTAGCAGAAGCGAAGGGTGAGGGGTTTGTGGCCACTGAAGCAGGTCAAAAAGTCGGAGTTATTTTAGTGCCTGTTGAAGATTGTGAGGAGCCAGTTAAGGCGATCGCCCAAACAGTCATTGTTGCGGTGGATATCTCCGAACTCGATCAGCATTTCCTTGATACTCTCCCAACACCCACACCCGTACCCGAAGAACTCACATCAATTTCTACAACTGAGCAGAGTGATGATTTGACAGCGTATAACGCTATCGAATTTACCGACACACAACGGGAACGCCTTGTTGGTACAAACACAGCTGATATGTTTGTCTTCTCCGACTTTGACAGCTCCTTTGAACGTGACGTGATTAAAGACTTTGAAGTTGGCGATCTGATTAATTTAGAAGCCCTGGGCATCTCCGATAGCGAACTTACCTTGCACGAAAACCGTAATGGTCACACCGTACTCAAGATTAATGGTGATGCCCTCGTCGTCCTAAAAGATGTGCTGCCATCAGTTTTAGCCGAATCTATCCTGCTGTAAATATGATTTAGACAAAATACGGCGATCGCCTTTGTCCCTTGTCAATACCTCGGATATCACTACCTGACTTGACCGAAAACAAACTGTCATAATGTAGAGCAGTAAAAATAGTAGACATCAAAGTAGGTAAGCATGAGCCAAAATCCCCTTCTCATCGGTCATGGACTTCCTCCCTTCGAGCAAGTTAAAGCTGAACACGTCGAACCGGCAGTTACCCAGATCCTTGCCGAACTCGAAACAGCAGTCAGCGAACTAGAAGCCGACATCATTCCCACTTGGGAGGGTTTTGTTGAACCATTGACCCGCCTCGAAGAAAAGCTCATGTGGACATGGGGCATCATTGGGCATTTGATGAGCGTAAAAAATAGCCCCGAGCTGCGGGAAGCCTACGAAAAAATGCAACCCAGTGTGGTTCAGTTTATTAGCCGCTGGAGCCAGAGTAAGCCTATCTATGAAGGCTACAAAGCAATCCGAGAAAGTCATAATTGGTCTGATCTTGACCCAGCTCAGCAACGTATTATTGAGTCTGCACTCCGTGAAGCAGAACTTGCTGGCGTTAGCCTAGAAGGTGAAACCAAAGAGAAATTTAACGCGATTCAGCTTGAGCTAGCAGAACTTTCCACCAAGTTTTCCAATAACGTTCTCGACGCAACGAAAGCCTTCAAACTTAAACTAACCGACAAAGCCGATGTGGCAGGATTACCCGATAGCGCGCTGAGTCTAGCGGCCCAAACTGCCCGTGGTGAAGGAGAAGAGAACGCAACTCCCGAAGCCGGCCCTTGGGTCATTACCTTGGATTATCCTAGCTATCTACCTTTCTTGAAATATGCAGAGAAACGTGAACTGCGGGAAAAAGTCTATAAAGCAGCCGTGTCTAAGGCTTCCTCTGGAGAACTTGATAACCACCCTAATATTGACCGCATCCTCGAACTCCGGAAAGAGAAAGCGCAAATTCTTGGGTTTGATAATTTTGCAGAACTAAGCCTTGCTCGAAAAATGGCTCCCAGTGTTGAAGCTGTTGAGAAATTGATGGACGAGCTACGGGCAGTAAGTTTCGATGCCGCAAAAGCTGAGCTGGCAGAACTAACCGAATTTTCTGGTCAACCCGAACTCAAGCATTGGGATGTATCCTACTGGTCGGAGAAACAGCGGGAAACAAAATTTGGTTTTAAGGCGGAAGAATTACGTCCTTATTTCCCTTTACCCCAAGTCCTCGAAGGATTATTTGGGCTAGCCCAACGTCTTTTCTCTGTGACCATTGAAGCGGCGGATGGCACTGCTCCGGTTTGGCACGAGGATGTTCGCTACTTCAAGATTTCGAATGAAGCGGGTGAGCATATCGCCAATTTCTATCTTGATCCCTACAGTCGCCCTGCCGAAAAGCGCGGTGGTGCATGGATGAACGATTGTGTGGGTCGTGCCAAAATTATGCTCGAAGATAAGGTTGATACTCGTCTTCCTGTTGCCTATCTCATTTGTAATCAAACACCTCCTGTAGATGGCAAACCCAGCTTAATGACTTTTGGCGAAGTAGAAACTCTCTTCCATGAGTTTGGTCACGGCTTGCAACATATGCTCACCCATGTGGATTTCCCCGGTGCGGCTGGTATTAACAACGTTGAATGGGATGCAGTTGAGTTACCTAGCCAATTTATGGAGAACTGGTGCTACCACCGTGAAACTCTCTTCGGCATGGCGAAACACTATGAAACTGGTGAAACTTTGCCTGAGCACTACTACCAAAAACTTCTTGCGGCTCGTACCTATATGAGTGGTTCTGGGATGTTACGTCAGTTGCACTTCAGCTTGCTCGATATTGAACTTCACGCGAAGTACGATCCGGCTAGCAATGACACTCCAGAGGATGTGCGCAACCGTCTCGCGGAAACCACTACTGTGATGAAACCTTTGCCAGAAGATTCTTTCCTCTGCGCGTTTGGTCATATTTTTGCGGGTGGTTATGCGGCTGGTTATTACAGCTACAAGTGGGCAGAAGTCCTTAGTGCTGATGCGTTCTCTGCGTTTGAGGAGGCTGGCCTAGAAGATGAAAAGGCGATCGCCACAGTTGGTAAAAAATTCCGTGATACCGTTCTTGGTTTAGGCGGCAGTTTACATCCGATGGAAGTCTTTAAGAAATTCCGTGGTCGCGAACCCCAAACTGAGCCTTTACTGCGCCACAGTGGATTACTCCAAACAGCGTAGATTTTTTAATTTTAATCCTGAATTTATGAGAGCTTTTGAAACTATTTCAGAGGCTCTTTTTTTATAGGATGCTTGTGTTAGCGTTAGGGCAAGGTATTCCGTTAAGCGGTATGAGATAAGGCATGGCAACTCAAACTCCGGTTAAAACCATTTCTCCTGAAGAATATTTAGCACAGGAAGAAATAGCGACAGAGCGACATGAATACATCAAAGGAGAAGTTCGATTAATGGCAGGGGGCACACCCAAACATAACGATTTGAGCGGTAACTTATTTGTCATTTTGAAACTGGCTCTAAAAAAGCAACCTTATAAGGTATTTCACGCAGACCAAAGGTTATGGATTCCGTCTCAGCAGATTTTCACCTATCCAGATGTAATGGTTGCGTCGAAGCCATTAGTAATGCAGGACGGTCGCAAAGATACGATTCTCAATGCCTGTTTAGTTGCGGAAGTTTTATCGCCATCAACAAAAAATTATGACCGTAGTGAAAAATTTCATTACTATCGCTCAGTTCCCGAGTTTCAGGAGTATCTACTGATTGAACAAGATCGAGTTTTTGTGGAGCATTATATGCGGGTTGAGACAAAAAAATGGAGCTTGACGGAATATACGGACATCGACGATGTGATCACCCTAGAGTCTGTGGGTTGTGAGGTTGCCTTAGCCGATATCTATGAAGACATTGAAATGTAACGGCGATCGCCGAGTTCAAATGGAACACTCGCAATTGTTAGCGATCGCCCCACCGAAGTGCGCAAAAAATGCCCTAATTTCCAAAAAGAAAACTAGAGCATTTGTTGAGAGATAGCTTTTAGTCGTTTAACCAAGAGCTGTAGTGTGAGCTATTAACTTACTTATTAGCTTGTGCCCAAACACGAGTTGGTAGACCCCAGATATAAATGAAGCCTTCCGCTGCCTTGTGGTCAAACTTGTCGTCTGCACCATAAGTCGCAAGGTCAGGAGTGTAGATAGACTTCTCAGAACGACGACCAACAATGGTTGCATTGCCCTTAAAGAGTTTGATACGAATTACACCGGAAACACGATCTTGGGTTTGTTCGATAAATGCGTCTAAGGCTTGCTTTAGAGGAGAGAACCACAAACCACGGTAGATCATGTGAGTATAGGTTTCTTCCATGCCACGCTTGTACTGAGTCACATCGGCAGTCAACGTTAAACTTTCCAGATCGCGGTGGGCTTTGATCAGCATTTCCATCGCGGGAGACTCATAAATTTCGCGAGACTTGATGCCGACAACGCGGTTTTCAATCATGTCTACCCGACCAACACCGTGACCGCCCACAATTTTGTTGAGGGTTTCAATCAAGGCAATAGGTGCAAGAGCTTCGCCATTAACAGTCGTAGGAATACCCTTTTCAAAACCAATTTCAAGATATTCAGGTTCATCAGGGGTATCGGCGATCGCCTTAACCATCTCAAAAATCTCTTCAGGAGGTTCGCACATCGGATCTTCGAGGGGACCGGCTTCGATACTACGACCGAGTAAATTCTTGTCAATACTATAGGGAGAAGACTTTTTCACTGGAGAGGGAATCCCAAAGCGCTCACCATAGGCGATCGTTTCCTCCCGGCTCATGCCCCACTCCCGTGCTGGCGCCATCACCTTAATATCTGGGTTTTGCGCCAAAATACCAAGGTCAAAACGAACTTGGTCATTACCTTTAGCTGTACAACCGTGGGCCACAGCATCCGCGCCATACTTGTCCGCAGCTCGTACCAACATTTTCGCAATTAGAGGACGCGCCAAAGCTGTTGCGAGGGGATACCGATTCTCGTAGAGAGCGTTAGCTTTAATTGCTGGAAAAGCATAATCCGTAATGAATTCTTCCCTGCCATCTTCCACAAGAGAAATAGAAGCACCAGAATCAAGAGCCTTTTGTTTTACCGGACCAAGCTCTTCACCCTGACCCAAATCTGCCGCGAGGGTAATAATCTCCTTTACACCCCACTCTTCCATCATGTAAGGGATACAAACGGACGTATCAACACCGCCAGAATAGGCTAAGACGACTTTTTCAGCGCGACCCATAATTTAACTACCACTCATAATTTAATGTGAATCAACGCAGATTATAACGTGCTGTTGTCGCGGAAAAAGCTTGATATGCCAAGACCTATGGCGCTATCAATAAACGTTGACACAAGGGATTTAGGCGCGTCAAAAACTTTTTTTGAAAATGATGATAGGTATTTTGAGAGCGTGGGTAACTTAGGTCTAACGGATAGAAACTTCTACTTACTCCAACGGAGAACCCCCAATGAAAAATTTCTACTATCAACTCCTTCAGCAGCTAAACGCTAAGAAGTCTGCAAAAGGTTTCACTCTCATCGAACTTCTCGTTGTAATCATCATTATCGGTATTCTTTCTGCTA
>CAZXBK010000083.1:0-19122 GCA_964638765.1 uncultured Synechococcus sp.
TTGAGCTCACTACTGGTCAAGGCGTTCTTCACTTCTTCGGCCTTCTCTAAATTTTCAATTTTTCATTGTCAATCTCTACTATCTTCAAATTAAGCTAAGCGTTCAACGGGCGTTTAGCTTTTTTATTTGTATTGTCTACCGATGAAGCATGCTGGCCATGTCGTCACAGGGCTGCGAAGCAAGTCTCCGTTTACAGTGTTGTCAAGATCAATAAAAGTAATTTGTGTAGTGCCCAGTGCAGGATAACGATGAATTGGAAGTTTTGGTTGGGAGTGATTGTTACTTTTAGTTTGATTGGGATTTTTTCGGATGAGGCGATCGCCGCCCAATGTCAAACTGTCGATACCCAAGAAATTTGTTTAGTCTCCATTAAGAGAAGTGCAAAATACCATTGGCAATACCGTGCCGAGCTAAAAATAAACGGTAAACGTTATCCTTCAGAGAAATTTGATTGCCGCGACACGACACAAACTAAATTAAGACAAGGCGATCGCGCTCAATTGCAAAAACAAAAGCGTGACTTTGTATGCGGTCTAGTTCCTAAGCGATAAATAATAAACAATTTAAACGAAAAAAACATCCCTTGTAAGCAATTATCCCTAATCAACTTAAACCTTATACATCTATATATAGTCGTCAAAGATTTTTCTCATTGTGATTGCTTTAATACCTCTAAAAATCAATCTATCCCTATCGAGGTAGGGGTTATTGGGTCGGTTGATAGATGTATCAATCTAAAGAAAAGGTTAATATAGTAGTATAGATTGAAAGAAAGAAATTAAACACTTTATACAGTTTTCAATAATATATTGTTTACTGATTTGTAATTAGATTAAATTGATTTCTTCTTGATATCTTTTGTCGCAAGCAAAGTAGGTTTATCAATGGAAATCTTAAACGAAACAGCTAAAGCTGAAACTAAAAACGATGGTTTGAAAACCACGACTCACGTACCTGAAGAATTGAAAGAAGAACAAATTAGCGACGGTAGTGAACTTAACCCCGCTGAAGTAGACGCTCGGAAAGAACGCGAAGGCAAATTTGAGCCTAGTAAAGTAGACGGTTACACAGTTAGTGGTCAAGGTCTGATCAATAACCACGCTATTACGCCTCCGGTATATACTTCTGACAAGCCTGTTGCAGAGAAGCGTAGAGACTTAACAATGGTCGGCATTATCGGTCTATCATTGGTGACCCTTGCATTAGGTGCAACTGTCATTGCAAGTATGACTGCTGTATAAAAATTTTAAAAACTGAATAATGTTAAGAGGGCATGATGCCCTCTTTTTTTGTGTAAGTAAATAAATTTTGAACTATTCCCCAGAGATAAAACCCCTTGGCTAGTAAAATAAAGGGTCACTTTTATTGCAACGAAAACTATGCGCGCGCGAAAACGATTTGGTCAACATTGGCTTACTGATGACAGTATCTTAGATCAAATTATCGCGGCTGCAGATTTACAGAAAGACGATCGCCTATTAGAAATTGGGCCGGGAAAAGGAGCTTTAACGCGGCGATTACTCCCCCATGTGGCGGCGTTATTGTCAGTAGAAATTGATCGAGATCTCTGTAAGTTTATGGTGCAAAATTATGGCGATCGCGATAATTTTTTATTGCTAGAAGCAGATTATCTCAAAAGCAATATTGACGAATTTCTTGAGGATTTCCCAAAGTTTCAGAATCCCCGTAAGGTCGTTGCCAATATTCCCTACAACATTACTGGCCCTATTATCGAAAAACTCCTCGGACGGATTGCCACGCCAAATCCAAATCCCTTCGACTCCATTGTCTTGCTCATCCAGAAGGAAGTTGGCGATCGCCTCATTGCCGTGCCCCACACAAAAGCCTTTGGAGCACTAACATTACGGGTGCAATACCTTGCCAACTGTGAAACCGTTTGCATTGTCCCGCCGAAGGCATTTCGCCCTAAACCCAAAGTTGATTCCGTCGTTGTGCGCCTCAAACCACGTCCCCTCGCTAGGCCAGCCCAAAACCCAAAGCTCCTCGAAACCCTGATTAAGGTTGGGTTTATGAACAAACGGAAAATGCTCCGCAATAACCTCAAGGGTCTCTACAGTACGGAGATTCTCGACCCGATTTTTGCCGATCTAGATATCAGCGCTAAGGCACGCGGTGAAGAGGTCGATCTATTGCAATGGATTGCCCTCAGCGATCGCCTCAATGCCTTGCCCGACTAACCAAATGAATAGTGTTTTTTTACGTCTTGTTTGATTTCCCAGGTGCAACGTAGCTGCGCCGCAAAAGTGACAAGATCCCCTTTGCCCATGGCAACCGGTTCACCACCTTCGGGAGTGACGACGACTTCACCTTCCAGAAAGTAACAAGTTTCTTGGATGTCGTATTGCCAAGGAAATGTAGAAGCCTCCTTTGTCCAGATGCCCCAGTCAAATACCCCCAACTCCTGTAGCTTCGCTGGTGCGGGGTTGTGCTCTACTTGAATTTTTTCTGCAACATTAACCATGACTGTTGTCCTCACACTCCTACAAATGACCAAGATTTTGTTAATGCTTAGCCTACAGTAAACCCAGTACTCACCGTTAATCTTGGAAATATAGGCGGCTGTCAAAGGACACAGCACGGATTTGAGTATTAATAGTTTCAGCCTGTTGGCGACTCGTAAAAGGCCCAATGGCAATGTGGTTACCACGGGGAGCATCACGCTCTTGCATCAAATTTGGGCTAATACCTGCTTGGAGTAATTGACCTTGGAGCTCAACAGCCGACATGCCACGGGTTGGGATCGCCACAAAGTAGCCTTCTGTATCATCGATGCTAGAACCAATTGCCACCGAAGCATTACCACCGACAGGGACAATATCGGCTGAAATACCTTTCGCCCGCAAATCACTTTGTAGGTTGCTCGCATTAGCCTGCTCTGAGAAGAGGCCCACCTGAATGCGATCGCCCCGTAGAAAAGCATTTGGCTCAACTTTTTGGACAGTTTCCAGCATCAAAGCGTCACTATTAGCCACTTCGACGCGGTAGCGCGTTGCATAATTCACCGCGTTATTAGGGCTAACCACAGAAGCCGGAGCTTCAAAGTTAAATTCCCTCAAAGAAGGAGGCTGATCAATGGGCACAACCCTATCTTCTGGGGTATCCCGCAATGTGGGAATCGCTGGCGGTGTGGGTGGTAAACCTTCAAATACCGTGACCTGCGCCACGGCGATCGCCCCGGTTGAGAGGTAGCCCAGTAAACCAAAACTTGCCGCAGCCTTAACCGCTTGTGTTGTTGTCAATTGTTGCATTGCGTCTCTCCAGCACATCAGCCGCCCATGATTCTAAGTCGAAGCTGAGTAGGCTAAAATCCCTAGAAATCAACCTATCTCACGCTTAAAATTAACTCACATCGTTTGATTTTTCACGACAAACTTAAGATTATTTGCCATTATTCCCCTTAATTACAGACCTCAAAACAGGTTTGCTGGCGATCGCCCCACCCTCAGGAGAGCTTCGCTTCGTAGCTATTAAAGGTATTTTGTAAAAGCATCGCCACCGTCATCGGGCCAATACCACCGGGCACCGGGGTAATGTAGGATGCGACTTTCTCAGCAGCGTCAAAGGCAATATCACCCACCAAACGCGCTTTACCAGTCTCCGGATTTTCCACACGGTTGATGCCCACATCAATGGCGATCGCCCCCGGTTTAATCATGTCTGCGGTGATAAACTCTGGGCGACCAACCGCCGCCACTAGAATATCGGCATCGCGGGTAACCGCCGCCAGATCAGCCGTACGGGAATGGGCAATAGTTACCGTGGCATTAGCTTCGAGGAGCATCAACGCAATCGGTTTCCCGACGAGGATACTGCGCCCTACCACCACAGCTTTTTTCCCAGCGAGGGGAATATCGTATTCCTTTAGCAGTTCCATCACACCGTAGGGCGTACAGCTGCGCAGTCCTGGCTCTGAGCGGACAAGGTGACCTAAATTTAGCGGGTGCAAACCATCGGCATCTTTTTCAGGGGCAATGGTGAGGAGCAACCCCACAGAATCGAGGTGGTCAGGCAATGGCAACTGCACCAAAATGCCATCAACGCGCTCATCAGCATTAAGTTCTTGAATGACAGCTTCTAGTTCGCCTTGGGTCACATCGGTAGGAAAATGTTTACCAAAGGAGGCAATGCCAACTCGCTCGCAGGAACGCTCTTTATTGCGCACGTAGGCGGCACTGGCTGGATTATCCCCCACCATCAACACAGCTAAGCCCGGCGGACGACCCATTTTGGGTTCGAGTTGGGCAATTTTTTCTTTTAGGTTGGCTTGGATTTTTTTGGCAAAGCCTTTGCCATCAAGGATTTGTGCCATCGGTGTGATCGTCAAGGGATAGATATCAGGCTTAAGGTTATCCTAATTTACGGCGGTTTTCGATTTACGGCGACTGCGGGTTTTGGGCGGGGCGATCGCCTTTTTTAGGAGGGTCGGCAACTCCCTGAGGGTACGGGCAAACAGTAATTTTTCCCGTTTAAAGGCCTGAGCCATTTCTGCATCGCTGTAGGTTTCGCTCAGGCAATAGGACAGTTGATTGGCAATAATTGTGCCGGCATCATGACAACTCTGGTGCAATGGTGCATGGTTTCCGCAAAGATACGTAACAACCGGAGTGGTGATTTCGTCGCGGATAAACGGTACTAACTCAATTTCTTCCTGGGAACTATAGCGGCCTAACAGGGCGATCGCCTTCGTTTTAGGATCTGCATCAAGAATCTGGAGCCATTGGGCAAAGCTAGACCCCGGCAAATCGGCATTCCCCACATCAACAACGCAAGACTGTCCTAAACCTTGTTTATTCAATAAAATTGCCGCTTCTTGGGAGAGACTACTAAAACGACTGAGGAGCGCCACATCCCCTGCCTGAAAATGATTGATAAATCCCGTCCCCAGCCAAATCTTACCGGGAATGACAAAGCCACTACTGCCGGGACCTAAAATACAAACCTTTTGTCGTTTTGCTTTACAAAATAGTCGCACCATATCCAACGGCGGCACTCCCGCTGACACAATCACAAGCTGTTTAATGCCCGCCATAATCGCCTCAAAAGCCGCATCAAGCACCTCAAAGCGATCAACAAAAATCAAACTCGTGGTGATATCTCCTAGCTCACTGTTGGCTGTCGTCACCAGATCAAAGACCGGAATATCATTGATTGTGCCGCCGCCCTTTCCGGCACTCACTCCCGCCACAATCTGCGTACCGTAGGCGATCATCCGCGGCACATAATATTGCGCCAGTGGCGTGTCGATCCCCTGCACTAAAATATGTTCGTTCGTTTCCCAAGTCATCATGCTTCCTTTGCCCAAACTCTCCACCTAAGCGCGAATTTCCTTTTGTTTGCCGAGGGCGATCGCCCGACGAATCGCATCATCCAAATCCGTTTCCCAATAAAGAGAACTATCAAAGGTATTTTCAATAGCTGGTAAACAGCGCACCACGATTTCCGGTAAAGTCGGCTCTGGCGGTGTTGTCGCCGAAACTAACGGCTCTCCAAGGGTCGGCGCACGATTAACCACAGGATTGGGTTGATTTGTTTGCCCGACGAGGTGTTGCAAAATCTGTTGATTGATTTCCTCGTCCGCCACCAAATTGAGCAGTAAAACATTGACCTGGGGCAAAGATTTCAGTTGCTCTAAAATCGCCATAATTTGGGTGTCCAGTTCGTTCGGCGAAAACACTAAACTTTGGGCGCGGGGTCCTAAAATCCAACAACAGGCAGGGTGACCTTTTTGGTTGTGAATCATGTCCCAAATCAGGGCAGCAGAACCAACGCCAAAGCAAATAATGCCGATGTTGCCCCCGGTAATATCATGCTCCCAAAATAGGGCATTACTCTCCTCGGCCTGTAGTGGACTGTGGGGTGTGGGGCGATCGCCGAAGCTGGCAATATCGGGATGTTTTTGAATTGCCGTATCGTGGGCAGTTACCTTCCCATCTAGGGCCATTAGTTCGCCATTTTCACCGATACCCAAAGGATTAATTTCAACAAGCTCTAGATCCTTCGCCAAGAGCAGATCATACATTTGCTTGATAACTTGGCTCAGGCTAATGACTAATTCCCCGGAAAAACCCATTTGATTGAGGAGATGGCGGGCATAGAAGGGCGAAAAAAACTCTTCAATGACCACCTGCTGCAAATTGGCAAGGAGCTTATTCACATCCATGCCGCCATAGGCAGAACCCAATAACACCGGACGCTGCAACTCATAATCTAAAACAACCGCCAGAAAAATCTCCTGCTGGCTGCGGTAATGAGCTTCAGCGAGGAGCACATCGGGATATTGACCGGCGATCGCCAAATTAAAAATATTACGGGCGGCGGCGATCGCATCAATCGTATTTTGAGCGGGTTTGATGCCCCCAGCTTTACCCCGTCCGCCACTACAAACCTGCGACTTTAAAACGATTGGGTAGGGAATTTGTAGCTGCTTGAGTTCCCGCGCATCGGAAATAATTTGTGACGGTAATGTCGGAATACCTACCTGTCGAAAAAGTTGTTTAGCTTGGTATTCGAGCAATTCCATAGCAGTGGATGCGACCTACATAAACGAGTTGTTCTATCCCATAAACCGGAGATGAACAGCCTTCCTCGGAAAAGATGGCGACAGACTGAACAGAGCTTCGCAACAGATGGCTTCACTCACAGACAAAAACCTTGGAAACGACCGGGATATGACCCAGTTATTTTCAAAAGTAATGTCCTTTCCCTTCTAAACAATATATCGAATCGAGAGTCTTCACCCTGTAGCTAAACTGCCCATCTTTGCAATTAGACAACATTGTTAAAGTGAAGATCGAGCCAGCCCTTTCACGAAAGTTCAAATAAAAAAATCGGAATTACCGAATAGCAACTCCGACTCAAAATATTGTGATATGCGACTCTAGGACTGGGACACGAGGGTCTCTTCTTCCCCTTGGTGGACTGTTTTCACCCACTTCAGACGCTTACGGCGCACTGACATACGAGCCGTCGTGACAGGCATAACCACTAGCCAATGCAACATATAAATCGAGGTTACGAGGCAACTCTTGGTGATCTTGCCGAGTTTTTGCCACGTCCAAGGTAAATGCTTATAAACCCGTAAATTCCCCTCTAGCATTGCCCACGATGTCAGCAAAGTTGCCAAGGCAGTCATGGGAAACAAAATCGGAAAATGACCAGTGGCGATCGCAAAAACAAAGTCCGGCACAGCAGCAGTGGGCAACAAATACTGCATCAAAATAAAGGAAAACAGGTCAATCTTTTTGCCGAAGCCAAGACGTTGGTTGGAGAAATAACGCCAATAGTCGAGATAACGCTGGTAGCCACCCTCCGCCCAACGACTACGCTGGTGCCATAGGGAAACAGCTTGAGTGACGCCCTCTTCTTGGACAGCGGGATCAAGTAAAAAGCCAATTTTCCAATCGTCTAGGTGGAGACGAATGGTGAGGTCGAGATCGTCGGTAATCGTTTCTTCATTCCAACCGCCACATTGATCGAGAGCCGTGCGACGCACAAATTGACCATTGCCCCGTAGTTCACCAATACCGCCGAGGGCAATACGCTGCTGTTGAAAATACCCGTCGAGGATCATTTCTGTCGCCTGACCCCTGGTCCAAAAATTGAGAGATTCGTTGGCGATCGCCTTACGTACTTGAATTGCTCCCACTTTGGCGTCGTTAAACATGGGCACAACATGACGGAGTAAATCCTTCGGCGCTTCCGCATCAGCGTCAAAAACCGCCACAATATCGCCTTTGGTATCAGACAGAACTTGATTTAAAGCTCCGGACTTACCGCCGCCCGCATTTTGGGGACGATGGACAACTTTTAATTGGGAAAATTCTTGGGCGAGTTCATCAAGAATTTGACCCGTTTTATCGGTACTCGCATCGTCAATGAGCCACACATCGTACTTATTAACGGGATAATCAAGCTGACATAGATTCTTAACGAGACGAGCGATCACCGCCTCTTCATTTTTCGCAGAAATAACTAAAGAAACTGTCGGCGCATCGTCCAACTGATCATCCGTGAGGGGAATAGGTGATTCGTCTGGCTTTTGCGCAACAAGACGAATAGCTTGGATAAAAAGAAGTCCCGTCGCGCCCAAGACGGCAGTCGATCCCCAGCTCACAGTATGCAGAATAAAGGCGATCGCCCAGATGAGGCTCAACATAAACGCAGACTTTTTGCGTCTACCACCAAGGCCCTGAAAAAAATCTTCCCGAAACTCTTCCTCCGCCTCTTCGGGATCGGAAAATTCATTTAAAAGCGTTTCAATGGGATCAATGTTTTCTTCTTCTTGCCAAGGCTGATTTGCCATCGTCTATCTACTCCTGTGCCAAGCACGAACAGTTTGCGATTCTTTACGAAGCTTGACATTTATGATAGTCGATCGCCTAAACAACTTTACGGCAGATGTCATCCCTAGACGGAGCAATATTGATAGCGCTCAAATAGGATTGCCCGTCGCCGCCCCCACAAGCAGAGATCTGGCAAGTGCCCCCTAGGTGTTTGGGACGTTAGTTCAAAATTTAGTTGGGTATAGGGTAGCCAAACGCCACCTTGTCGCCAGCCAACGCGATTGCCAAAAATATCCCAATTGTCGCTGTAGCTGACGGGCGAACCACACTTTTGCCAAATTTCCCGTTGCACTGAAAATCCAAACCAATTGTCGCTGTAGGTACGCCACAGTTGATCAATCGTCCCCAACATTAAACAGGGAAGTTCTTGAATTTCGCTCAAATTAAGAGGGTGGCGATCGCCTAGATTTGCAGACTGGCGAAATAGTGTAACGGTTTCTTTTTCTGCCTGTTGCCACCGTTGACTCGCTAATGCTGTCTCAAGGGCATCGTAACTAATCGATATTTCCGAGCGTACTAGACATAAAGTCATTGACTGTAGAGAGCATGGGTCACCAAACCCCAAGGCTCGCCTCCTTACTTTCCAGTCTAAAGTTGTCTGAAACCCAACAGTTTCCGGACGCATAAAGTCGTTGTAAATGTTGATGTTCAGTAATCTAGATGGGCTACTCGACAAGCAGAAAAGTCCATTTACCAAGGATTGCCCACAATCGTGAAACCACTCCAGAAATAAGGATGGGAAAAGTCTTGGTTGGACACATCACCCACCTCTGGCGGTAATGTAATTGCGCCATTTGGTGTCATTAACTTGTTCCCTTCGGTATGAACTTCTTGTCTAAGTAGTAGTAATTGAGCTTGCTGTAATGCCTCGGCTTTAATGGGCGACTTTTGGAGGTTGTCGTACAGACCTGTCATGAGCGCCAATGTCCCTTCATCACTGACATACCAAATACTACCAATGGCGGATTTTGCACCAGACGCTAGGGCAAGACCAGCAAATCCAAGTTCTGCTTGGCGATCGCCGAGGGCAGTACGGCAGGCCGATAAAACTAACAGCTCAATTGGTGGATCACTGAGACCCAGACGGGACAACTCACTGATCGTAATTTTTTGGTCGTGGAACTGGATAAATGAATTCTCATCTTGCCCAGATCGAAATTCACCGTGGGTCGCTAAATGGACGATGCCATAAGGGTTGCGTTCGCGAGCCGTCAATAAATTATCAACAGTAAACTGTTGCTCTAGGAAAGAAGTACCCTGCCAAATTTGGTCGGCGATAATTTCCACTTCAAGGGGCGCTGCTGGAAGATCATCAAGCTCATTAAATTCCGATGCCCCCATTGCTAAGAGTTGATTATTACGGGGCGGAACATAGCCAGAGGTATTGGTCAGCGAAAAGCTGGGCATCATGCCGACACTATATTTTTCGATGAGAAATTTTTCGCCATCGTGGAGAGCCGCCACAGGTAAAGCCCGGAAACCCTCATCCATAATGAAGGTCAAATTATTAATTTGCTCTGCTTCGATATCGCCTTCGAGGGGATCAATAAATATTTGGTGCAAGGCTTGGGCTGGCTTCATGTAGCGATCGCCGAAGCGCGGACTTGTTACCCCGCCAACAAATTCGCTCACCAAAGGCATGACATCTTTGCGCGTAATGCCCGGTACTTTTTTGCGGATGATCTTGCCAGAATAGGTCACCATTACCAATTCCAGCTCTTCGTCATTGTCGAGTTTTTCCGGGGGATTGAGGAATTTTTCTTCCGCATTAAGAAAATCGCTCAGGCGATCGCCCCGGTAGCTCCATTGAGTCACATCCTTTGTCGCGTCGTCCTTTGCACTATCAGATTTAGTACTAACTAAGACTTCCTCTTCCGACGGCACAAAAAACGCATAAATCAAAGCCGGATTAACACCCGTTTGTTCTTGAACCTTTTCCAGTTTTCCAGTGATTACCGCGATATTGCTACCACTGTTATCCGCTAGTTGACCATTGGGATTTGAAGCATTAGGGTCATCGCCGCCACAATCAGCCCCTGTCAGGCAATCTTCAATTCCTGTACTACCATCGCCCGGATCAAAATCATCGATATCTATTGTGTCTGTATTTTCTAAGTTCGCCGACGCTGTATTACTGACAGAAAAAGCTGGAGTCGTCGCCTCAATATCAAAGGAACCAATCAAGCTATTTGCCGTTGGGGTCACACTCACTTGTCCCGAAGCATCCGTTGTACCCGACAAACTCGTGGGGCTGCTACTCGCACCACTATTGGGCGAATTAAACTGTACCGTTAAATTTTCCAGAATATTGTTAAACGTTACTTCTGTCGCCGCGACTGTGACTGCGCCAAAATCTGTATTAATTTCAGTGCTCTGACCATCACCACCCACAAGGGCTAAATTAACCCCTTGAAACTCTACAGCCCCTAGGTCAACGGCAACATCAACAATTCGTGAGCCACCCCTCTGATCAATGGCACTAATAACTGAGCCATTATCGCCAGCATTAAGTGCAGGGCTATCGAAAAAGAAAAAATGAGTAGTAATGGGACTGATGCCTGTATTGGGGTCACCCACGTCCAAACCACCGTAATCCCCAAGAGGTGCAAGGGATGGATCAACATTTAAAACGTTTGCGCCGGTAAAGCTACCATCTTCGACCAGGTTAACGCCGCTATCAATTACTGCACCAAAGGGATTTGCATCGTCAATATCACCGCCAGCGGTACTATTTGCCACAATGCTGTTGGTAAGGATGACAGTACCAGAGCCACTGCCATACTGATTAAAAATACCACCACCATTCGTTGCTGTATTATCCGAAATTGTGCTGCTGATGAGATCGAGTACACCATAGTTGAAGACTCCCCCACCGTCACCGGCCGTTGCAGTGTTACCAGAAATCGTACTGTCTAATACTGTTAAATCACTGCCAAGTTCATTTAAGATTCCACCGCCGTCAACATTTGCAGTATTTCCAGCAATGGTAGTTCTGGTGACATCTGTCGTTCCAAAGTTGGCAATACCTCCTCCATCCCCGGCCACTGTATTGCTCGTAATCAAGCTATCTGTAACCGTTGCAGTTCCACCAACACCTAATTTCAAACCACCACCATAGCTCCCTGCACCAGTGACTATATTGCCCGTAACGATACTATTTTCTAGGTTTAACGTTTGACCAGCAGAAAAGTTATCAATACCGCCGCCACCATTAACCGCAGTGTTGCCAGAGATTGTGCTGTCTTGAACGTCTAAGGTATCGCCGTTATTGACAATACCGCCGCCAATGTTATCCGATGTGTTGTCAGCAACCGTGCTTCTGAGCAGATTGATATTGCCTGCACCATCATTGAAAATACCGCCACCGCCAGCTACGCCGACTGTTCCATTTGCATTATTGTCGGAGATTATACTGTCGGTTATTGTGACTGTACCGCCAGCATTAAAGACGCCACCACCTGAATTTGCGTCATTTTGAGTCAGGTTAACTCTTGTCAGTACAACATCACCACCGTTACTGAAGATGCCGCCGCCGCTGTCAAAAGAGAAATTATTTTGGATAGTGACATCAGTAAGTGATAAATCACCACCATTAGCAAAAATACCGGCACCATCACCAACAGAAGAAATGACACCGTTTTGAACGGTGAGATTGTTCATCTCTAAATTGGCAGTGGTAGAAATTACACGGTCTAAACTTCCCGTACCGTCGAGAAAAACAAGCGTTTCACCAGCTCCGTTGATAATAAGATCTGTTGTAAAACTAAAAGCTGCTGGTGCACTTTTCCGTGCAGTGACAGCACCAGCGCCAGCACCAATATTGATCGTAGAAGTTCCGGCAACTGTACCAATTGCATCGTGGGCTGCCTGAATAGAATCGCCGAGGAGGGTGGAAACTCCGGCCACTGGTTCTACGGTATTAAGGTTAAAACTTAGATCACTGCCGGCTCCAGTGAGATTAATAGTATTGACACCAGTGACAATAAAACCTCGACTGAAAAGGGTGAGGTCGTTACCGCTAGCTGATGTCACAACGGTATCTAAGGTTAGGTCACCGGAACCAACGCCAGAACCACCAGAGGTCGTAATCGTGACGTTATTGGCGGCTAGGGCTGCTTGCAGGGTTGTGACATCTAAAAATGATGCACCATCTGTAGCTGTGGTGAAGAAGTTCGGATTGCCCGAAATATCATCGTCGGCGCCAGCACCAATCGTGAGGTCGACTGGATCAAGGAGCCATGTCCCGATATTTCCGTTGGGAGCGGAGGTATCTACTGTGGAACCGAAAACATCGAGATAAATCTTGCCGGAAGTCTCAATTAAGCCGCCATCACCGCTTAGGGCACCACCTGTGGCGATCGCCTGACCATAGAAACCTGTCGCATTATCTGCCCAAACAATAATTTGTCCTGCATCCCCTTGGGCGATCGCCCGAGAATCTAAAAAAGAATTACTATCGACAAAAGTATTAAACGCTGTGGGTAATGTGCCGCTCCCTTGGTAATCGCCACCAACGAAAATTTGTCCGCCGCCATTAGTGCCAGAGGCATCGAAGGTTGCTGATTCAAGAAAAATATTTTGTCCGAAAACGCCGATATCGCCGCCGATACCACCCGCTGCATCAAGGTTGCCGGAGATGAGTGTGCGACCAGATTCGGCATCGAGATAGTCAGAATTGATCACGCCATCCAGACCGCTACCCGTTAGCAGTTCCGGCAGATTAGTCGCGGTGAAATTCCCCGCAGTTGGTGGCGTTAACTCTAGACCCAGAATTTGCCCGTCTTGGGTGAGGCGTAGGGTATTACTGCCCGGTACGGCGATCGCCTGAATTCGTCCTTCTTTTGCTGTGAGATTGCCCGTATTTACAACATTAGAGGCAAATAAATTTAGGCTTTGACCCGGTGCAACATTGAGATCACCAGCATTGATAATTGCGCCTGTGCCATCAAAGAAAAAGTTGGTTGGGGAGCCTGTCAGCTGAGCATAGTCAGCCCCATCCACCCATAATTCTCCATCCTCAAAGGCAGCCCCCCAAGCAGTACTCGCCGTAAAATCACCCGACACATTCAGCTGGGCATTGCTGCCAAAGACTAGGCCAGATGGATTGAGGAGAAACAGGTTGGCATCACTATTAGCAATGCTAATGAGACCATCAATAAACGATGGATTACCGCCGCTGACGCGCGACAAAATATTTTGAATTTGGGGGTTGGCAAAGAAGGTCGCGTTCTGACCCGTCCCCAAATTAAAGTCATTGAAATTGTGAAATAAATTGCTGTTGTCGCCGGAGGTACTTCCTCCCGTAATGGCAAAGGCATCACCTGCCTGTTCAACAATTGTGCCAGTACCATCTCCCGCAGGCGTAATCTGGGCGATCGCCGATCCACCATGCAGCGTTGCCACAGGAAATAAAACTAAAACAGCCGACAAACGTAGACGAAACACGGAGAGTACCTCTCGTCATAAAGCCTAGGAAAGAAATTAAATGCTCAACCTTCACGCCTTGTTCTTCATCCGTAAAATTACTGAATCCGTAATTTTTGGAAAAGTGCGAGGTTCTACAATATCTAGTCTCTCAACGGAAATTTTAAGTTCCATTGTTTTTAGAACGATGCCACCAGCAGCGTAACCGATAAAAATTAAACCATAGTTCGCCGTAATACCAATCTCTAACTCCTAAACTCTGTGGGAGTTTCTACCAAAGTAAATTCAATGACGAAATCATGATTCTTTTTTTGGGGAAATACTAAAGGTGCAAAGCATTGTTTAGTTGGCGACGAACCTAATCGAAACTAGCTTCCGAAACCGTCTCTAGAAGCAAAACTCCTAGGACTTATGCCAAGAACCTACTCACAAAAACACAATATGATTTGATTCTCGACATCGACAGTTGCTCGAAGCTATTTGTATATACAAGTGAAGTTAACAAGAATAATGTCTGGAAATGGTGCCTTTCGGTAAAATAAGCTCACACCTGTGATGTGATGGAGTCGATAGCGGATGTCTCTGCGCGATAAACCTTTAGATTGGCAAATTAATGTTCAGGATTTTTATGTGCCCCTGAGCTACAAGGGCAAAAATGTCGGCTTGGTTGATCCGCAGTATGCGAAGGGCATTGCCAATATTCTCAATGGCGAAGAAAGTATCAAAAAAGCTCTACAACTTGCCTGCGAAGAACTCTTAGTGGAGTTGGGGGGCGACCCGCACGATATCAAAGAATTAAAGTCATTGATGCGTGAATATATTGCCCGGACACGTAAGCCTCGTTCTGGTACGCCGGCGATCGCCGCATTACTAAAAGAAAGACAAAAAGAACTCGATATTTCCCAGCTCGAATTTGTGCGGTTTTGCGACTCCTATAAACTTTCGCCCGACGATTTGAAAGGCATATACAGTGGCAACCCCATTGAGAGCAAACTGTTTGCCCCCCTGTGTCGTATCCTCGGGAAAGAGACCGAAGATATCATTGCGATTCTTGAGGGGCGTGATCTCGACGACGATGATCTAGATTTGCTGTAGCGATTTTCTATGGGTTCTATTGTTGCGTTTGTAAATATGAAAGGTGGCGTTGGCAAGACCACAACCACCATTAATTTAGCGGCTTGTTTGGCAAAGGATTACAACAAACGGGTCTTAATCGTTGATCTAGATAGTCAGATTAATGCGACTCTGAGCTTGATGTCCCCCGTCGATTTTGCGAAGCTCAAAAAAGAACATAAAACCCTCCGTAACTTAGTTAAACAGTCGGTCTCCCAGAAAACCCAGCCCCGTTGGGCAGCGACGGAAATTATCCAAACTAACCTCTGCGGCGTCAACGGCCTCGATATTTTGCCGGGGGACATTGAACTCTACGAAGATTTTGTCCTTGCAGACATTATTTATGAGCGCTCCCAAGGGAAACGGGAAAATTTTCTAGAACGCTGGCAAGAGATGGAGGATACACTCCTTAAGCAGATCCTTCGTCCCCTCGCGCCCATGTACGATTTTGTGCTGTTAGATTTTTCACCGGGCGATCATCTCATGACCCGCAGTGGTATTTTGGCGAGTGATTATTATGTAATTCCCGCCAAGCCTGAACCGTTGTCGGTGGTGGGGATTGGCATTCTTGAGGGTCGCATTAAACAGTTTAAGGATAATCAGCGCAGCAATATTGAGTTGCTAGGCATTACTTTTACTTCGCTAGGACGCACCACAAAAATGGCGGGTCAAGTCCAAGAGCGTCTTGAACGGGATTTCGGGAAAGCGTCTTTGTTTCAAACAGCCATTCCGATTAATGTGGCGATCGCCCGTGCGGTTGATTTTTATAAGCCGGTGGTGATGACAGAGCCCAAATCCACAGGAGCGAAAGCCTATAAGCGCTTAGCTAATGAATTCTTATACCGTTGGCAACAACGTACAAAAAATCCTGATTCATCTCAATCACACTCGGAAAGTTAGATGTCGATTCATCGTCATCTACTATGCGCTTGCCGTTCCTCAGTTTTCTTTTTTGTGCTACGACCCTCATCACGTCGGGCTGTGGTCTTCTAGTCGCGGAAACATCCTCTGAAGTCGCAAATCGCCTCAGTGAAGATCTGGCTAATCAACCCGAAAAAGTAACTCCCCCAGCTCCGGCGATCGCCGCCGTAGAGCCAAGTGTTCCGACGGTCACTGTAACCCGCTACAAAATTGACCGACAGTGCAATGAGCTTGTGCCAGAAGATCTTGAAGTAGCCGCTGCTGCACCCCTAGAAGAAACCATCGAAACTATTGTCGGCGATCGCAGTAATGGTGATTTTCGTATTGCAGGCTATCGCGTGGATATCGACGAATCAACGAATACTGCCACTCTAGATTTCCGACTGCCGATTGATTCGCCCCGCTCTATTTATTCCCTCTCCCACTGCGAACAATTTGCGCTCCTCGGTGAACTCCGCCAAACCCTTGTTGCCAATGCTAACTGGGACATTGAAAACGTTATTTTTCAAGTCCAAGGACAGGGCTTGCAATACTAACTACTTAATTTGCGTTGCCGGTTTAATTTTTATTTACATCTACTATGTTGATCTAGGAAACACCAATATGAGGTAATTCTGTGATCAATAAATATTCAAATGTTTCTTGAGTGTAATCAAGAAAATACTTAACTTTTTTATCTAGTAAAGTTTCACCGTTTTGTGTCCATCGCAATCGCCAATTTGGGTCACAGGGAAAAATAATTGGCTCAGTCAGCTCATAATCTTCATTAAAAGAAATATACCAAGACCAAGTGCTTGGTAAGTGTTTAGCTAGATACGGATCTTTATCCCATAATTCTATTAAATTATTTGTTTCCTGCCGCTTATTAACTTTCGCTGCTGTAATGAGAGGTCGATACAAGTATGTTGACTTTCTCCAACTCCTCCAACTTTCTTCACTTTGAACTTGTTGCGGAAAATCTTGGAAATTCAATTTTCTCCATACTGGCTCTGATGTTGGCGGTTGGCACTCTAGTTCTGCTACTAAACAACCATTATCTCGAAATAACTCAAAACTTTTGTAAATCAAAAATTTAGCCACTCCATTTTCCCGATAAGCAGGATGTACTACGGCAATGTTGAGATTAATTAATGATTCTGTGTGTTCGTCCCAAGCCAAAAAAGCAATTGCAAAATCATCTTGATTTGTCGCAACAAACAGTTCATTACGCCCAAAACTTGATTCAATTACTCCCCAATTACAAATAAAACTATGCCCTGATTCTTCTTTTTCGTCTTCTAACCAAGTTTTTATCTGACTTAAATGCTCAGGCGTTGGGTTTGATGCAAATCGTCTTTCGGCATGAAAAATATCTTTTGCTGGCATGTGCGGAAGATTACATAATCTAATGTTTATTAGTCACATCGTAACTGGATTTTTTGCTAAGACGATCACTGTCTGCTTTCGATTTTCTACCTGAGTGAATCGATACATCGTACATACCCCGACGCCATGTATCATTTAGGCTGACGTAATTTGATCAGTTTTCCGCGCCAGCGATATGAGTAATCAGACCTCGAAAATCACCTATACATTTACCGACGAAGCTCCGGCTTTAGCGACGTATTCTTTTTTGCCCATCGTGAAGGCATTTACGAATGCGGCAAATATCGAGGTCGAAACCAAGGACATTTCTCTCGCAGGTCGGATTCTCGCCAACTTCCCCGAATATCTCACTGAGGAACAGCGCCAACCGGATGCCCTCGCGGAACTTGGAGCATTAGCGAAAACCCCCGAAGCTTTTATCATCAAACTCCCCAATATTAGTGCTTCTATCCCTCAGCTCACTGCGGCGATCGCCGAACTTCAGAGCAAAGGTTATAACGTTCCAGATTTCCCGGCTGATCCAAAAACTGATGAAGAGAAAGCGATTAAAGCGAAATATTCCAAAGTGCTAGGTAGTGCGGTTAACCCAGTGCTTCGCGAAGGAAACAGCGATCGCCGAGTTGCGGGTGCAGTAAAAGAGTATGCGCAGAAAAATCCCCATTCAGTGGGTGAGTGGACAAAGGATTCCAAGTCCCATGTGGCTTTTATGGATGCGGATGATTTCTATGGCAGCGAACAGTCGGTGGTCATCGAAAAAGCTGGCGATGTCAAAATTGAGCACGTTGCAGCAGATGGCATAGTGACGGTTCTCAAGGAAAAAACAGCGGTTCTGGAAGGAGAAGTTATTGACGCTTCTCGCATGAGTGTCAAGGCATTACGAGCGTTTTACGAGAAGGAAATTGCGGCGGCGAAGGCTGAAGACATTCTGCTTTCTCTCCACGTGAAAGCCACCATGATGAAGGTGTCTGACCCGATTCTATTTGGTCACGCAGTCACCGTTTATTTTAAAGATGTCTTTGAGAAATACGCGGATACCTTCGCAGAGCTAGGCGTAAATCCCAAGAATGGTTTAGGTGATGTGTATGCCAAGATTGCAACCTTACCCACCGACCAAAAAGCCGCCATCGAAGCAGACCTCGCAGCAACTTACGAAAAACAGCCTCGGTTAGCGATGGTGAATTCTGACAAGGGCATTACCAACTTACATGTACCCAGCGATGTGATTATTGACGCATCTATGGCAGCAGCGATTCGGACTTCCGGCAAAATGTGGGGCGCAGACGGCAAAGCCCACGACACCAAGGCAATGATTCCCGACCGTTGTTACGCGACCATGTACCAAGCTTGTATCGAGTTTTGTCAGGAAAATGGCGCGTTCGATGTGACCACCATGGGTAATGTTTCTAACGTCGGTCTCATGGCGAAAAAGGCAGAGGAGTATGGCTCCCACGACAAAACCTTTGAAATTACGGCAGATGGCGTTGTGCGAGTCGTCGATGCGGATGGTAATACCCTAATGGAGCATAACGTTGGGGCTGGCGATATCTGGCGGATGTGCCAAACCAAAGATATTGCTGTTCAGGATTGGGTGAAATTGGCGGTTAGTCGTGCGCGGGCGACGGGCAATGCAACCGTTTTCTGGCTCGATGAAAACCGTGCCCATGATGCCAATATCATCGCAAAGGTAAAAGAGTATTTGCCCCAGCATGATACGGAGGGTCTTAATCTTCAGACCTTGGCTCCTGTCGATGCGATGAAATTCTCTTGTGCGCAAATCAAGCAAGGTAAGGACGTTATCTCGGCAACTGGTAATGTATTGCGGGATTATTTGACTGACCTATTCCCCATTTTTGCACTGGTTCCGAGTTCAAGGATGGGGAGTAGGTCAGTCAAATAATCCCGGAACTGGTCATGTATTGCGGGCTTAGTGGACTGA
>CAZXBK010000084.1:0-18980 GCA_964638765.1 uncultured Synechococcus sp.
TGGGTACCCATCGCGATGAAATTGAGTTTGAAATTAACGGTACACCCGCACGATTTTACGGTTCCCAAGGGCAACAGCGCACATTGGTTTTAGCCCTTAAATTGGCGGAGCTGCAATTAATCGAAGAAGTCGTCGGCGAACCACCATTACTGCTACTAGATGATGTTTTAGCGGAACTCGATCCATCGCGGCAAAACCAGCTTCTCGACACGATTCAGTCTCGCTTTCAAACAATTATCACTACGACTCACCTCAATTCTTTTGATGCCAACTGGCTCAAGCATTCGCAAATTTTAACGGTGGAAAAAGGTCGTCTTACCCCATTTGAAATTGTTGAAAAGACGCAGCTTTCCCCGGATCTGCCTTGATAAATTGATTTTGCTTTAAAACTTTGGGACAAATTGCAGACCGTGGCGATCGCCTCCTATGACTTTCCTAAGCTTGAAGAGATCGTAAGGAGGATGACAAGATTTGAAAAAGCATAATAATGTAGGAAATAATCTTTTTGTAATACTTTTCGCCCATGCCTGCTGAGCCGCCAAAATCTAGACCGATACAAACACCCAACCCGGCAAATTACAGTAGCCCGTCAGTGCCTATCTCTGTGTATAAACAGCTTGCGGGCGAATTAAATGTGGTGAAAACAGAGGTGATGGCGCTGAAATCAGAAAATCAGCAGTTGCGCTCGAACAATCAGAAATTACAAAATCAAGTCCACCAAGTAATTCAAGCGGCAGAACACCTCAAGCAAATGGTGAATCGCTATGATTTCGGTGCTGAGACCTATCAGGTGCGAGCGCAAAGTATTCCGTCTGCTCCTCAACCCCAGCAAAGTATGCCACCTGCGTCCCAACCACAGTTGCCCGCAGCGGCTCAAACACCTCAACAACCCCAGCCTGTCTCCCCCTCCCAGAATGGTGCGGCTCAATATGCACCATCTCCGACGATGCAGCCAGCAGTGAAGCCAAAGCAAGTGGCTAGTGTCACTCCGGTAACTGATACCTCCCGCTCCGATGAAGTGGAAGGAGGAATTAATGGCTGGGTCATTGTCATTGCGGCGATCGCCATTATCTTCACGGCGTTTGGGGCTGGATACATGGTAGTTTTACCTCTGCTGAACAATAACAACAACAATTCATCCCAGTAATTCATGGCAAATATTCAGGCACTCAGGGGAACAAAAGATATTTATGCGCCGGAGATCGCCTACTGGCAACAGGTAGAAGCGGTCGTGCGTGATTGCTTGGGACGGGCAACCTATCAAGAAATTCGGACACCTATCTTTGAGCAGACGGATCTGTTTGAGCGGGGTATTGGGGAAGCGACTGATGTTGTCAGCAAAGAAATGTATTCCTTTACCGACCGTGGCGATCGCCCGATTACCCTGCGTCCTGAGGGAACAGCTGGGGCAGTGCGTGCCTATATTGAACGAAAATTATTTGCCCTAGGTGGTGTGCAGCGTCTTTGGTACACAGGCCCGATGTTTCGCTATGAGCGTCCCCAAGCTGGTCGCCAACGGCAGTTTCATCAAGTGGGTGTTGAGGTTTTAGGGAGTGACGATGCTCGCGCTGATGTGGAAGTGATTGCGATCGCCACAGAGATTTTGCAGAAACTGGGTCTGAAAAATCTGAGTTTGCAACTGAATTCTGTTGGGAATGGTGAAGATCGCCAACGCTATCGCGACGCTTTAGTTGAATATCTGACACCTTTTAAAGCGGATCTCGATCAGGATTCCCAAGATCGCCTGGAGCGTAACCCTCTCCGCATTCTCGACAGTAAAGATAAAAAAACCCAAGAAATTGCCAAAGATGCCCCGAGCATTATTGATTATTTGGGGGACGACTCTAAGGCACACTTTAATAAGGTGCAGTCTTCCCTCACGGCGCTGAGCATTGATTATCAACTGAATCCTTGTCTCGTGCGTGGCTTGGATTATTACACCCATACAGCCTTTGAAATCCAGTCTAATGATCTCGGTGCTCAGGCAACGGTTTGTGGTGGTGGTCGTTACGATGGCCTTGTTAAAGAATTAGGCGGCCCCGAAACAGCGGCAGTGGGCTGGGCGATCGGTTTAGAGCGATTAGTTATTCTGTTGCAACAGCTCGTAGAACCACCGACATCGGCTTTGGATTTTTATGTCGTTTCCCGTGGTGAAGCAGCCGAAGCCGCGTCAGTGATTTTGGCGCACAAGCTAAGATTTGCCGGATTTTCCGTCGAGCTAGACCTCAGTGGTAGTGCCTTTGGTAAACAGTTCAAACGAGCTGACCGTAGCGGGGCGATCGCCTGTTTAGTGATCGGTGACGATGAGGCGGCAAATAATCAGGTGCAACTTAAGTGGCTCCAGACTAAGGAACAGCAGACCCTTGCACAATCTGAGCTACTCGCTAATATCGAACAATGGCAACAAAAAATCAGTCAGGCTAGACAAGCATAAACCGTAGGACTTTTTGCGATGGGTAACTGGGACTTTCTCTTACAAAAAAAAGGCGATCGCCAGTGGGGGACAGCCCACAAGTTAGATCTAAATCTAAAGACTGGTAGCTATCGGATTGCCGCAAAAGGCGACGCTAGCGTGGATGTGGCCGTCACGGTGCAATTTGTCAGTGAAACAGCCGGCGAAGATGAGCCACCCAAGGTACAAACCCGCGCTAAACGCACGAATGCGAAAGGTTTGCTGGCCATTGTGCCCTTTACAAATTTTAAGCCCGGTCAATGGACGATTACTTGCCAAAGTCTAGAAGCCGATAACCCTTGGGAGAAAGTCCTTAATATTCATGTTAAAGGGGCGATCGCCAAGCCGAAAACCTTTCGTCCCCTACCTTTACCGCCCAATCCCAACCTCTTTTCCTTTGAAGGCTCCCTCGACCTGAATGAAGCCCCTGCACAGCCTGCCGATACCGAACAGGGTGAAACAGAAGAGACGGTTCTAGATCGTTCCCTTGCCAAATTAATGGCAACCCAGAATGACGACCCGGCAGCGACAGAAAGCCTCAAAGAGACAGTTGAAAGTACCCTCCAAGATTTAGATGAGGCGACCCCCGAAACTGATACGGAACAGGAAGATTGGGGTGACACGGAAACCGCAGCAGGATTACTCCAAGGGTCACTACAGGAGTTGGACGATCTGCTCAAGGTCGAGCTAACGCCTATTTGGCAAGAAATGGATCAAGCAGCCCAAGAGCAAGCTGCGACTCCAGAACCTGAACCGCCCGTAGCAGACTTTTTAGCCATTGCCCTAGAGCAAAACGTTTTAACTTGGCAGGGCGATCGCCCGGTAACGATTACAGGTGAATTGACCGCGATTAAAGACATTCCAGAGCAATATCAGCCTGCCCTACGTCAAGTTAAGCTACGGTTTCAACTGGTAAATCCCCAAAATGCCCAGCAGCAAGTAACCGTTGAGCAGCAGCTTAGTGACCCGCAATTTCCCCACAGTTTCCGCCAAATTATTGCGATTGATCCGAGCTGGCAAACTCTGGCGATTGTCGGTGAAATCAGTGTCGAGACGAATGAACAGCCCCCACAAGTTTTAGCCACCCAAAGTTTTAATCTGGTTGCCGACTATCAGGCGATCGCCGCCAATATTCAGCTGCCGGAAGTGCCCCCCGAAGATGAGTCTTTACTAGAGGAAAGCGATCCTAGGGGCATTGATTTGCCGGAACCGGAGTCGTTTATCGTGGCGGAAAAGGTCACCGAAACTGACCCAAATGCCTCAATATTGCCGCCAAAACTCAGCAATCAAGAGCGGACAACGCCCCACGCACCGGAGTTGCCGACATTTATGCAGACGCCTGCAAAAGCTGAGGAGCCGCCCATTGGTGAAGCTGTCCTTGAAGAATCCGAAGTGGTAGATCCAAACGCGGACACATTAACAGAGGTTCCCGCGTTACCCGGCGGCGATGAACCCGTTGTGCTCCAGGAGCGATCGCCGGATGGTGAGCAAACAGAAACCACCACATCCGATGTCGATGATATTCCCTATCCTTTTGTACTTAATCCAGAAGAAGAGGCGCAGGCGGAGATTCCTCCAACAGATGAACCGCAGGCTAGTGATGAACCAGAAGTTTCAGAAAATGCTGAAGATACTGAACCAGAAGCAACAACTGACGGGGCAGATTTAGATTGGAATTCCCGTTTCTTCCAGCGACTCAATACGATGGCATCAGAAACTGAAGACTCCTCGTGGTTACAGGATGCCCAGCAGGAGGAAAATCAAGAAGATGACTCTGTCGTGGTGTTCCAGAAAGACGTAATGGCAATGGAGGAAATTGTGTCGGAGTCAGAGGAAGAAGAACTCCCCGATACGATGGAAATAGTTGTCGATAGTCTGTGGGATGAAACGGAAGAAACGGTTGAACCTGCTAGCACCCCTGAACCGAGTTATGACGCATCGGGTTTGCCCTATCCGGCAGAATTTGTCGAAGAAACAGTGGTCGGCGAAAGCGAAATTCAGCCTGCACAAGCCGTCCCAGAGCCCCTGCTAAGTTTAAGTAAGCCAGAATATCGTGCAGAAGATATGGCCGTGGTGCGGGTAACTTTGCCACCCTATGGCGATCGCCTTTACGTCAAGCTCTGGCTCCAGGATCGACAAACTCGCAGTTTATTGGGCGGTCCCTACCAGCTGACGGATTTTGCGCCTAATGGCGACGGCGATGCAGAAACCCTAATGCAAGTGCCCATTCCCCAAGGAACAATGGAAGTGCGTTTTGAGGCGATCGCCATTAACCCCAGACTGCAACAGGAAAGTCGCAAAGTTGGCGTAGATCGTCACGTTATTCCCCAAAGTTTTTCAGAAATGAATTGGGATGACCTTGAAGTCTAGAGCAGAATCTTTATCTTCCTCGGTATAACTGGGGCAAAACCCATGAATAAAACGTTAACGATTATTGGCGGGGTGATCGCCGGATTAGCGGTACTTGGTGCGGGCGGTTATGTTTTAGCTGATTCGTGGCTAGATAATAAAGCCGAAACCGAGGTGGAAAACCAACTCCTTGAGGCTACAGGCGGTCTAGCGGCAGTGGGCAGTGCCGATGTGCAGTTGTTGCGCCAGAGGGTCGCGTTTAAAGATATTCAGCTCGACGGTATTGAAGGGGTTGCCAGCGAAGATCTCCTGAGTATTCAACAGCTCGTTTTAGATAAGCCGAGTTTTCAGGGTGAAGAAGTGAGCGTTAACGCCGCAACAGTCGAAGGCATCACGATTAATATTAACGGCGACACTAGTCAAATACAGTCTGCTTTAGCCTCCTTTAGCCATTCCGGTGTAGATTTTGAGCAAATGTCTAAGGAGTTGTCCGGTAATGCTGGCTCTGCGACCCAAGGGAATAGTTCCGGTGCTGCTAATGGCTTTACGATTGACGAGCTAAATATCGAGGCGATCGCCGTCAACCTTGATCTCGCAGTGCCTTGGCAACAGGATCGTTTGCAACACACCATCACTATTCCGGCGACAACTCTCACTAATGTCACCGACGAAAATATTGCTGAAAAAGTAATATTTGCCCTCGGAGAACCTGCATTCCGTGATTTACAAGCTTTATTTCTACAGGAAATTTTGCCTAGTTCCCTCGAAGAACTACAGCAATCGTTACCTGCTGAAATCAATTTGTCTGATATTCAGCTACCCGAAGGTGTTGAGCTACCGGAGACCATTGAATTGCCTGCCATCAAATTGCCGGAATCTAAGAACTAATTCTCAAAATTAGCGTTAGGAATAGCGATTGTCAGACAGTTGCGCTTAAAATTTCTCAGCTTAATGACAATTTATGCAAATTTTTTCACGATCTTCACCGGAAAACCGATGATGAGAGACGAAAACTTATTTGCTATTATTCGCAAACAGTCCAGTGTGGCGCGTTAATTTATGGGTGGTTTCGGTTTTTCTCAATTCTTTCAATTCAAACAACGTCTAATGGCTCTAGCCCTTGCCCTCGGTATGGGTAGCCTTAGTCCTTTGATGTTGTGGTCACAGCCTGCTCAAGCGAAAACGGATCAGTATTGTCGCCTTGATGCTCAGGCGATCGCCGAAAAGGATGAGCTACGGGAGAAAGCTTTTGGGGGTGACCAAACCGCCCAGCGAGAATATACAGATTTATTAGACGAGCATGGTAAACAGCTCAACACTTGCCGTCAACGTCACTGGCCAAAGGATCAGGCCATGTGGCTCCGGGTGTATCCCTGCGACACAAAACCCGGCGTCATTGATAAAGTCCTCGATGACATTGTCAACAAAGGTTATGACCACCTTTATCTAGAAGTTTTTTACGATAGTCAGGCGCTCATTCCCGAAAGCCAAAATAATACCGCTTGGCCATCGGTATTGAAAACACCAGGTCTTGAAGATCGGGATTTAATGGCGGAAATTATCGCGAAGGGTCATGCCCGTGGTCTAAAGGTTTATGCGTGGATGTTTGGTCTCAACTTCGGCTATGTCTACGCCAATCGCGGCGATCGCCGTCATGTGATGGCTCGTAATGGCTTTGGGCAAACAAGCTTAGATTTTGTGAAAGATGGTGCTCAGGCTTTTGCAGATCCCTACAATCGCACAGCCCAAGAGGATTATTACAACCTCGTTAAAGAGATCCTCAAGCGCAAACCCGACGGCGTTCTCTTCGATTACATCCGCTATCCCCGTGGCACTGGTACCCAGTCTGTGACGGCATCAGTTAATGACCTGTGGATTTATGGCCCTGCGGCTACCCAAGCTTTGTATCGTCGTGCCCAAAATAATCAAGGTTTGGCGCTTATCGAGAAATATCTCCGCAATCGCAAAATTACGGTTTCTGACGTTGCTGCCGTCCGCGCAAAATACCCTAATGAAGATGTTCCTCGCTGGCAAGGGCGAGTTGCTACGGCTTACGAAAAAAATCTCTCTAATTCCCAACTGCACCAGCGTCTGCAAAATGACCTTTGGAATTTAACGGTCGGTCATGCAGCCCAAGGGGTCGTTGATTTTGTTAATCTCGTTTCCCAAGCGCCCCAACGGCAAGGCGTTCCCGCTGGCGCTGTCTTTTTCCCCGGCGGTAATCAAATTGTCGGGCAGCGAGGTTTTGATTCGCGCCTGCAACCTTGGGACAAGTTTCCTGCTTCCCTCGAATGGCATGCAATGTCCTACAGCGTTTGCGGCAGTCCCCAATGCATCGTCAATGAAATTGCGCGGGTAGTACGGTTTGCGTCGCCTAGTACAAGAATTATTCCGGCATTGGCTGGAGATTGGGATCGAGCGATTGGCAAACGACCATCTCTCAAAGATCAAATGGCGGCGATTCGCGCTAATTTCCCGCAGATTGATAGTGTGAGTCACTTCGCCTACTCGTGGCAGGAACCCGCTTCGGATAATGAACGGAAATTCTGTCGCGTTTAAAATCTCCGCTTTCTAAAATCCGGCGATCGCCCAAGCACCTAAACCCAAAACACCTAAACCGAGGGCAATCCACACAAACTGATTATCATCGGTTTCGATTTGGGATAAATCTTCGAAATCTTCAATAGATAATTCCTTTTCGATAGGCTTTGATTTGCCTTCAACGTAGAGGGATTTGGCTGGATCAAGGCTGTCCATGCTGGGGATTTCTACCAGCCATTCTTTGGGGCGTTCTAATTTCGGCGCTTCAAAAATATAAAGTTGCCGCCGCGCCCGGTCTGCTGTCATGGGGAAAGGGTGGGTCGTAAGTTCCCGACAAAGATTGATGGCTTCCTCGGTTTGATTATTGGCTTGGTAGGCATTAGCCAGCCATAACCTCAGCTCTCCTCCTTCGCGAGAGGCATTTGGTACATTGGCGATCGCCTCAAGGAAACGGTCTCGACTAATGCGATACTCGCCTTGTAAAAATGCGTCTTTTCCTTCTTCAAACAAAATTGTTGTGGTTGTATCCATGCACCATCGAGAAATTAAGCTGGGCAACAGATATAAAAGGTAGCACTAATTTATTAGCTAGGGAGCTTACTGTGGAGGGAGAAAGGGTGATCGCCGTGGTTTGTTGCTGCTTTTCTAAAACTGGTGAGATTGCATCAACTCAATATGTTTCGAATACCCGTTTACCTGAGGTGAGAATTAGGAAGTCAGTATTTTGTTTAGATTTAATCCAGAGAAGTGGAGCATTGAAGAATTACGTTTGCACCGTCACACCGAAAATTGTTGATTGGCTCACCACTATCCAGTTCTTCAAGTTCCACTGAAAATTCTTCAAATAAAATATTTAGCCAAATTTTATTGTAAGGATCTAGATAGTAACCCTCTTGTGTCAAGGGGGCTAAGTCGTTGTTGACAAGAGCTGCTAACCCTGCGGCAAACTCTGCTCTATTCATCTCTGGAGTAATGCATTGATACTTTTCATACAGTTCAGAAGGCAATAAAGAAACAAGGTGTGAAGCCATAAACTCACGCCCAGAATACTCTTCTGTATTTTTTTCGGGTGGAGTGTCGCGCCACATAATTTCATCAGCAGAGGCTGGATAAAACGGGCTCAAGATTAAGGCAGTAGACAAAAAAGAGAAAAAGATTTTTTTGAAATTCATTTTTTAGTGTGTATTGCCAGCCTTTTGCGTGAATGCATGATAACTAAAAATCATCTTATTTTCAGGATGTTTCAATGATGAGGCTCATAATATTTCGGTCAAGCTATCAATAATGTGTAATACAAATTGACAAGAAACATGTTGGTGTTAAAGAATCACTTAATGCATGTCTGTTCTCTAACAAATGAGCACAAGTTTTGAAGACCTACGGTTAATGTGAGGTCTGGATCAGGTAAGAAAGTTCACTACTATTGGTATTTGCGTTCTCGCTAAGATAAAAGGATTGAGTCGAAGTACCTTCGTAAAGGTTTGAAGAGTGATACAGCTCGCTCACGAAAATTGAGAGACAAAAGAAAAATTCATTTAAACCGGACATTTTTAGCAAGGCCATCACCACAAAATCCCCCCGCGATTGAACTGCCAAATTTTATTCGTGACCTACGCCAATTTGTGCGGGAATACAGTTTGCAAGATATGATTAAGCTCATCACATTACTGGCAAGTCAGTTTTTAATCTCAACAAAGGTGAGCCATAACATGCTTTGAGGTTGGTAATCGCCTCATCCATAGTCTTGAGCCAGGCAAGACAAGAACTGCTCACTATCTACTGAATTAGTAAGGGCTGAATGAAAACCTTCAAATATCTTTAATTGGTAAATTTGCAGTAGCAATAGACACCACTCCTAAAAAAGAGGCATAGGGAAAAATTGGGTGATGTCTATATCTTCGTGCCAAACTTTTACTTTTTATTTTGCTGGTACAAACAAATTTTTAAAGTACGCGCAGAATACTGGGGACATCCTTAATCGCTTCTAATCCTTTAATTTCATTTAGTGCCTCACGGAAATTCGCTTCGTAAACGTCGTGGGTAACTACAACAATCTCTGCGCAGTCATCTTGTAGGCCAATTTGCACTACAGATTCTAGACTGACCTGATGATTCCCGAAGCGTGTGCCAAGGTCACCGATTACGCCGGGCAAATCCTGGGAGAGAAAGCGAGCATAGAAGCGGGTTTTAAGGGTATCGATGGATAAGGTAGGGCTGTAATGTTCGTGGCTACAACCGAGCAAAGGATTGAGTGTTTTTTCTGATTGGTCACGCACGGTCGTGTCGGAATGCAATAAACCCACAACGTGAACAATATCGGAAACAACGGCGCTTGCTGTTGCGCCTGCCCCTGCACCGGGCCCATAAAGCATAACCTCTCCCAAGGGACTGCCCTCAACGAGAATCGCATTAAAGACGCCATTAACGCTGGCTAAAGGATGTCCTTCTGGGACGAGCGTGGGATGAACGCGCAGTTGGAGGGCTTCTTCTTCTAGATCAGGCCGTTCGGCGATCGCCAGCAGTTTAATCACAAAGTTGAGTTTTGCCGCGAAACTAATATCCGCAGCGCTAATGCTTGTGATGCCTTCACAGTAAACATCTTCCCGCTTGATCCGTCCGCCAAATGCTAAAGATGCCAAAATCGAAATTTTATCGGCTGCATCGCCCCCGCCAACGTCAGCAGTGGGATCAGCTTCGGCGTAACCTAACTCCTGGGCATCTTTAAGCACATCAGCAAAGTCAGCGCCATCCTGAGCCATCTTGGTCAAAATGTAGTTTGTTGTGCCGTTGATAATGCCAATCACGCGACTAATGCGGTTGACCCCGAGGGATTGTTTGAGGGGTTTAATAATCGGGATGCCGCCACCCACTGCTGCTTCTAAAAGAACGTAGACACCTGCTTGATTGGCTGCTTTAAAAATTTCTTCGCCGTGTTTGGCAATTACTGCTTTGTTGGCTGTGACAATATGTTTACCGTTGGCGATCGCCTCAAGGATCAAAGTGCGACAGGGTTCGATACCGCCGAGTAGTTCGACGACAATATCCACTTCTGGATCGGACACAATCGCTTTCAGATCCGTCGTAAGGCAGCCCTCTGGCAGGTCAATTTTACGAGGCTTATCAAGGGATCGTACCCCAGCTTTTTTGAGGACGACTTCACCGAGCAGTAGATGACGACCCTGAGGCGTAAGCAAAATTTCTGCCGTCCCTGTACCAACTGTTCCTAAGCCTAATAAACCGATTCCGATAGCCACAATTTTTCTCTAGCGCAACATCAATAAGATGTGTTTATTATCGCCTATTAGCTGATCTACTGGAACCAGTAACCCATCGAAGCCGCTACTTTACTTGGGTAAGTTGCAAACTATAGGGATGAAATTTACTTTTTTCGCGGGAACCCACCCACACTTCATAGATGCCAGGCTTCCATTCCCCCGCAATCACCGGGTCTTGATCCTGGGAATCATCATTGCACCAAGTACCACCGGGGCCGCGCACAGCAAGAACTGTATCGCCACGACTTTCAACGGCTAGCTTTAAATAATTAAAAAATGTTTTGAGCTCAATGCGGTGATCTGCTCGCTCGTCAATATAACCAAGGCATGCGCCAGTCGGCGTTTGATTTACACCCAACTGGGCACTGGCCTGCCCATCGCCACCGCTAACACCCTGAAGAATGCGCGGATCTGGAGAAAAGCCAGAACTTAACGACACACTTTCAAACACTGACTGCTTTGGCGCACTTTGGGCAGTGGCAGGGGCGATCGCCGCCCCAAGACCTAAAACGCCTAATATTGTTGCTGCAAATATCCGTCGCATCACAAATTCCTTCAGACCTGTACCACGATGAAAGACGTAAACCAATGATTACGGTTCCATTCAGGTTACCGCTAAATTCAGATTTACTCTAACGGGATAACATCACTAAAAGTCCCTGTTGACCCAGGAGCACTTCCCGCAACAACGTGACAATGCCGACCCAAATGACGGGGGAAATATCAATACCACCTAGAGGGGGCACAAGTTTACGAGTGGGGGCAAGGAGCGGCTCCGTTGGGAAAGCAACCAAACTAAAGGGAAATTTGGTTAATTCAGCTTGGGGATACCAAGTCAGCACAATGCGGAAAATGAAGAGTAAGGTCATTACTCCCAATAGCAAATTCAAAACAACCGTGCTGGCAAATAACCAAGTCATTAAATAATCCTCGCAAGTACCCAATAAAAAATATTACTTATCCTAACTTTTTTAGCGACAAGACCTAATTGGTGTCTCAGGCAGAAGCTAGGGCAAATCATTTACATCATGTGCTGTTGGATAAAGTTCGTATCAACGTCTGCTTCTAAAAACACAGGATGGTTCAGAATTTTTTGGTGGAAACTAATGGTCGTTGCAACGCCAGTAATGGCACATTCTCGCAGGGCACGCTTCATCCGACGAATGGCAGTATCGCGATCTGGCCCCCACACAATTAATTTACCGATTAAAGAATCGTAGTAAGGGGAAATTTCGTAATCGGTATAAACGTGAGAATCCATGCGTACGCCTGGGCCACCGGGGGGAAGATAACCGCTAATTTTGCCGGGAGTGGGTCGAAAATCATGGTCTGGATCTTCGGCATTAATCCGACATTCAATGGCATGACCCCGTAGTTCAATATCTTTTTGACTATAGCTGAGGCGATCGCCCTGAGCTGCTTTAATTTGTTCTGCAATAAGGTCTAGCCCTGTCACCATCTCGGTTACTGGATGTTCTACTTGGATACGAGTATTCATCTCCATAAAGTAGAAATCGCCGTTTTTATCAACCAAAAATTCGACTGTACCAGCACCGACATAATTAATTGATTGAGCCGCTTTAACCGCAGCTTCACCCATCCGCTTACGGAGTTTAGGCGTCAAAATAGCGCTAGGAGCTTCTTCTAAAAGTTTTTGGTGACGGCGCTGGATGGAGCAGTCACGTTCGCCGAGGTGCACTACATTGCCATGTTGGTCAGCGATAATCTGAAACTCGATGTGGCGAGGACGTTCAATAAATTTCTCGATGTAAACGCCACCATTACCAAAGGCCGCTTCCGCTTCACCTTTCGCTGAACGATAGAGGCGGGGTAACTCTTCAGCATTTTGCACAAAGCGCATTCCACGACCACCACCACCAGCAGTCGCCTTAATCATGACGGGATAACCCATTTTCTCGGCAATCTCTAGGGCTTGGTCTTCTGTGGGCACGAGACCTGGGCTTCCAGGAACTGTCGGCACTTTGGCTTGCTGCATCGTCTTCCTTGCAGTGGCCTTATCGCCCATGGCGATCATCGCTTCAGGAGCAGGACCCACAAAGGTGATTTGGTGATCGGCACAAATTTCAGCAAACTTGGCGTTTTCTGCGAGGAAACCATAGCCGGGATGAATCGCGTCGGCATGGCTACTGAGGGCAGCAGCAATAATATTGGGGATATTTAGATAGCTTTTACTGCTCTGGGGCGGGCCAATACAAATACTCTCATCGGCCAGCTGTACGTGGAGGGCGTGGCGGTCTACGGTGGAGTGAACTGCGACTGTCTTGATACCGAGTTCTTGGCAGGTGTGAATAATCCGTAGCGCGACTTCTCCGCGATTGGCGATGAGAATTTTTGAAAATTGCATGGATGGTTGTTTATTGGCTTTTTCGTCCCAACTGTCGATGGGTAGCCAACATTATCATGGCAAGGGGTGACGCTCGGCAAGCGACTTTCGGTTCTGGGCGATCGCCCCCTAGAGATAAAAAACCTTTAGAAACATGAGTTTCGCGCCAACTTTAGTAGAGACCACGGCGAAATTCGTCTGAACCCTCATCTTTTTGGTAGGGGGAGGGGGGGCGATCTGTGCTCCATGCCCACCAAATCGTCCCGCATTCACAGTCATAAAATTCTTGCCAACGGCGACGGTGTAGGGCGTCAGTGACGGGGGCGTAACGGTTTAGCCAAGCGCGTTTTGCATTGAGGGGTGTTTTCTGACAGCTTGGACAACAAAAGTCCATGGCATGGGTCGCATTCTGGATCCATTCGGGAGGGTAGGGGCTGAAGGCATCCATAAAAAGTCTGGCGGTTTTGGTGAGGATTTTGTGGATTATGTCTATGGTAGCGGCTGCCTTGGCGATCGCCGTTTGTTCCCCGCAGATTTTTGTTGCCTTTTGCCAACCTTTTTTCAAGGTTAATGTTGCAAAAAAATAGAGACGTTATAGAAAACGTCCCTGACTAAGCTCAATCAAATCTTTGCTATCGTAATGTTTACGTTTAGAAAATGGTGCTACCCAATGCGCCGCCAACAGCTTGCAGTAGGAAAATTGCAACGATAGGAGACAAGTCAATGCCACCGAGGGGCGGGATGAAGGAGCGGAAGAAATTTAGGTATGGATCAGTAACAGGCGCTAAAAATCCCATGATTTGCATTGCCCAATCGGCAGTCTGAAACCAGCTCAGCAAAATTCTTACGATGAGGAGAAGAATATAAATTTGGACAAAGTTGCCGATACTGTCCTGTAGCAATTGTGCGCCGTCCATAAGTCGTTTAACCGCTGAAAAAGATTTACTTAAAATTGATTCTAACTGATTATTCGCCGACCATTGGTTCGGTTATTAGGAATTGCTGTGTTCTTGACCATTTGTTGAATGAATCACAGACATTTGTTGACGCACATCGTCGATCGCCCCGTTTAGCTGCGCGATTTTATTTTCGAGGCTACGGCGGGCAACTTCCATATTTTCCTCGGTATTAAACGGTAGGGAATCATCACCGTCAATCCACTCACCGTCGCTCCCAATGCGGTCTTGTTGCTTAATGCGAGATGCGGCGATCGCCCCAGCAACACCACCAACCACACCACCGAACAATGCACCTAGCAAAAAACCGCTACCAAACCCTGAACGCTGACTCATGACCTTGATCCCTTACGCTTTCTCAATCTCAATCTTCTTTACAGCTTAACGGTTGGGATCACTCTTGCCTAGGGAATTTTGCAAAGTTTTTGCGAAGTCGCATTTCGTATAAATCACGGGCAAAGTTTATACAAAAAACTGCCTTGCCCCGATATCAAACTTCGCAATTCCATAAAATCTTGACTTGACCTAATCGCCCTGTAAACGGAGAGATGGTCAAGTGAAATTAGCTGAGAATGAACCCCGAATATGTATTACGCACCTGTTCCAAAGCTGCGATCGCCAGCATCTCCTAGACCGGGCACAATATAACCTTTGTCATTAAGTTCTTGGTCAATGATCGCTGTGTAAACCTGTAACCCTTCATAGGCTTGGCTAAGGGCTTGCAGAGCAGGTGGAGCAGCCACAGTAGAGACGATGCGAATATTTGCTGGATTAACGCCACGCTTAACCACCTCAGTCATTGCCGCCATGATTGTGCCGCCCGTCGCCAACATCGGATCGAGCAATAATACCCGTGTTTCCTCTGAAAATTCTGCCGGGAGATTATTGAGATAGCAGCTCGCTTCTAGACCCTTTTCGTCTCGTTTGTAGCCGAGGTGATAGATGGAATTTGTGGTGATCACTTCCTGAGCACCCTCAAGAAGACTAAGACCCGCCCGCAAAATTGGGATTGCCACAATTTCCGCTTGGGGATGGATCAAGGTCACAGGCGCAGGAGCTACAGGAGTTTCCACTGCTGCTTCAAGGGTTGGCAACCAGTAACGAGCTGCCTCGTAGGTTAGCCATTTACCTAGCTCCTTCATTGCTGTTTTAAATAAAGGTGTCGGCGTGTTTTTGTCGCGGGCGATCGCCAACCAATGTTTAACGAGGGGATGGTCAGGAACGTAAACACGTAATTGCAAGGACATGGGCGGTTTTGCGTCAAAAGAAAAGAGTATTTTAAACTAGCATGGGCGTTTGTCTGCCCCGAAACTTTTAGTGTGTCCTGCAAAAAACACGATTTAATATGCCCCCTGTGCCTAGCTATCCCAATGATGAATTTGTAATTACAATTGCGCCTCTCTCTATTGATGCGGTTTATCAACAATGTGAAGATCCGGGCAGTGGTGCAGTGGTGGTGATGAGCGGCACAGTACGCAACCAAACCGATGGGCAAGCCGTGAAATACCTCGAATATCAAGCCTACGAGCCAATGGCAAAAGTTGTTTTCCAACAAATCGCCGACCAAATTCGGCAACAGTGGCCTGATGCTAACCGAGTGGTCATCCATCATCGGGTTGGCAAGTTAGTAATTGGCGAAATTAGCGTCCTCATTGCGGTCGGAACGCCCCACCGCGCGGAAGCCTTTGCCGCTTGTAAATTTGGCATCGATACCCTCAAACACAATGCGCCGATCTGGAAAAAGGAATTTTTTGCCGATGGTGCCAGCGAATGGGTACAAGGCTGTCGCGCAGAAGCAGAAGTTTCGTAGGCTATCCTCCAATTTGGGACATGGTGCGGGAATATTGCCCTTGATCGGTTCCCATATCCCGTAGCTTGAAATTTACATCTGGTTTGATATCTAAAAGGTAATTGACCTGGTCGCGCAGAACAGCTGTGCTGACGTCGTTTCGTAGGGCAGTTTTTAGATCAATTTGGTCAGACTCGTTAAGTAAACAAGGACGTAACCAACCGTCCGCCGACAACCGCATCCGATTGCAGCGATCGCAGAAACATTCCGACATTTGCGAGATAAAGCCGACTGTGCCCTTCGCCCCCGGAATTTGAAAGACATCGGCAGGGCCATTGCCCTGGATTTGACCTTCCGTTAACCCCCATTGGTGACGAATACGTTGACGCAACTCTTCCGAGGGAATCCACGTGCACTCATCAAACAGATCTCCATTGCCGATGGGCATAAATTCAATAAAACGCACATGCCAGTTACGCTCTAGGGTGAGTGCTGCCAAATCTAAAACTTCGTGGTCGTTAACACCCGGAATCACCACGACATTAAGTTTGAGGGGGTTAAACCCTGCATCGTAAGCGGCTAAAATGCCTCGCCATGTGGGTTCCCAGCGACTTTTACCATAGTTACCAATGATTTGATCAAAGGTTTCTTGGTTAAGGGAATCAAGGCTAATATTGAGGCGATTTAAACCTGCTTTGTATAAATCTGTGGCGAGATTTTCTAGTAAGAAAGCATTGGTCGTCATCGACAGATCTTCGACTTCTGGCAACTGGGCGATCGCCGCAACCAGTTCGACTAGGTTTGGACGGAGCAACGGTTCACCACCAGTCAGCCGAAATTTGCGGAACCCCGTCGGAATAAACACCTCCCGGAGCAAGGTGACGATTTCGTCATTGGTTAGTAATTCGGGCGTGAGTAAATACTGCAACTCCGCATCATCAGGCACGCAATAGCGACAACGAAAATTACAGCGATCAATTAGGCTAATGCGCAGATAATCAACCTTATTCATATCGGCGATTGACCCCGAAAAATTAATAAAAATCTACTTTGAGGATACAGAAAATAACAATCTTTTGTCTTGTTTAGATCAGACTTTCGCAAAAAAACAATGTGTGTTATTTTGTTCTGAATATTTAATTCTTTTAATACCTTTTTTTCTAAAACTTTTTCAGCAAGTTTCTTTATCGAACTTCATGGTGCAACTCATCTTCGTCGCGTTGCAACCATTTAGAACGTGCGAACTTTATGTTTGTTTGCACTTCTTATCCACTTCAAGAAGGACTTTTGCTGAACGTGACCACTACTCCTCTCAACAAAACAACAAACACAGACTCTAAAGCCAACGACTTGCAACGACAAATGCTTGTAATTTTAGACTTTGGTTCTCAATATTCTGAGTTGATTGCTCGCCGGATTCGCGAAACAGAAGTGTATTCTGAGGTGATTTCCTATCGCACGACTGCGGAACAATTAAAACAACTCAACCCTCAAGGCATCATTCTTTCTGGCGGCCCTAGCTCGGTGTATGACGAGTATGCGCCTGCCTGTGATCCAGGGATTTGGGAGTTGGGCATCCCCGTGCTGGGTGTTTGCTACGGTATGCAGCTCATGGTGAAGCAATTAGGCGGCACTGTAGAACGGTCAAAACACGCGGAATACGGTAAGGCTTCTTTGCTCATTGATGACCCCACAGATCTACTGACTAATGTGGGTGAAGGTTCAACAATGTGGATGAGTCATGGTGATTCCTGCGTTAATCTTCCCGATGGTTTTGAGATTCTTGCTCACACGGACAATACGCCCTGTGCGGCGATCGCCGATCACAACCGTAAGCTCTATGGCGTGCAGTTCCACCCAGAAGTTGTCCATTCCCAAGACGGTATGGCGCTAATTCGCAACTTTGTCTATCACATTTGTGAGTGTGAGCCGACTTGGACGACGGAAGCCTTCGTTGAAGATGCGGTCAGGGAAATTCGTGCCCGCATCGGTGATCAGAAAGTTCTCTTAGCGTTATCAGGTGGTGTTGATTCTTCGACCCTTGCTTTCTTGCTAAATCGGGCGATCGGTGATCAGCTGACCTGTATGTTTATCGACCAAGGCTTTATGCGGAAGGGTGAGCCTGAGCGGTTAATGGAAATCTTTGATGAACAATTCAATATTTCCGTTGAATATATCAATGCCCGCGAGCGCTTCATTAGCATGTTGGACGGCGTGACTGATCCAGAGAAGAAACGCAAACTCATTGGTCACGAATTTATCGCGGTTTTTGAAGAAGAGTCCAAACGTTTGGGACCCTTTGATTATCTCGCCCAAGGAACCTTGTATCCTGACGTGATCGAATCGGCTGATACTAATGTCGATCCGAAAACTGGCGAGCGGGTCGCTGTCAAAATTAAGAGTCACCACAATGTGGGTGGCCTGCCGGAAGATTTACGCTTTAAGCTTGTCGAACCACTACGCAAACTTTTTAAAGATGAAGTACGTAAAGTTGCTGCCAATATTGGACTTCCTGATGAAATCATTCGCCGTCATCCTTTCCCCGGCCCCGGCTTAGCCATTCGGATTATTGGGGAAGTGACCTCTGAGCGTCTCAATATTCTCCGCGATGCCGACTGGGTTGTACGCGATGAGATTAAAAAGCAGGACATCTACAGTGATTTCTGGCAAGCATTTGCGGTATTGCTACCGATTCGTAGTGTTGGTGTGATGGGTGATAAGCGTACCTATGCGCACCCGATTGTTTTACGGATGATCACCAGCGAAGACGGTATGACCGCTGACTGGGCGCGACCTCCCTACGAGCTGCTGGAAACGATTTCCAACCGCATTGTGAATGAGGTCAAAGGCGTAAACCGCGTCGTATATGACATTACTTCTAAGCCCCCCGGAACTATCGAGTGGGAATAAGAACTATGATTGCCTCGAATTAGGTAAATCAGTGCACAACTAAATTGAGAAAAACGGCGGGATCTAGAGTCCCGCTTTTTTGTGGCGATCGCCAAGATAGAGCTTGCTAGATAATGATCGAGTAAGCTTTACAGTCTAGGAGTGCATTACTCCATTTTGTCTTTAGGTCAGAGGTAGTAACTTTTCTAAGAATCAATACTGGTGGCGATCGCCCCTTTGCTTAGCCAGAAAAAAAGCAGCCCCGTGGGACTGCCCAAATATCTCGACTATCTCAAATAAAAATATTGTCGTATACGTTTACTAAAAAATCGTGAACGGTAAAAGCCAGATATCATTCCTCGAAATGATACCTAGTCTTCATGAT
>CAZXBK010000085.1:0-18802 GCA_964638765.1 uncultured Synechococcus sp.
ACTCAAGGTTCTCGTGGGGACGAGCAATGATGTGTGTAGAAAGGACTTGACCACCGTTTACACGGCTAACGTTGTCAGTACCAGCACCAACAGAAGCCTGAACTTCAGATACATCGCCACGAACAATAACTGTTACGCGACCACTACCAATTTTTTCATAACCAACGAGGGTTACACGGGCAGCTTTGACCATGGCGTCTGCTGCTTCTACTACTGCGGGAAAACCTAGGGTTTCCACCATTCCGACTGCGATAGACATTTGGATGTTGCTCCTCTTGCTTACAAGATTTGTATTTGTTGCACTCTTTTTTTGACAGTAAAGTCATTCGGCAATTGACTGAAACTATGCCAGTAAACTTCTGTGACTCAGACAAGTCAACAGGCCGAATTGAAAATCACTTTAGTAGGTACGGAATTGCTCTACTTCTTCGGTGTAGCGAATGGGCAAGACGTACTCAAGGTTTTCGTGAGGACGAGCAATGATATGGGTAGAGAGGACTTCGCCGCCATTGACGCGGTTAGCATTTTCGATACCAGCGGAAACGGATGCTTGTACCTCGGAGACATCGCCACGAACAATTACAGTTACGCGACCGCTACCGATCTTTTCATAACCAACTAATGTCACACGAGCGGCTTTCACCATCGCATCAGCAGCTTCCACAACGGCGGGGAAACCACGGGTCTCAATCATTCCAACTGCAATAGGCATGAACTAAATCCTCGCTTATCAAGCTTAAAAATCTCAGATATTAAAATACTCAAGTCTGTCAACTCACCCGTTTACGACTTCCTAGGAAAAACTTAGGGAATTTTGATGAGTTGGGGACTTGTTCCGATGTCGCAACTCCTAGGAGATACAGTTTACGGAATGTTCTTAAGCAGGAACTTTACTTAAATTCTCTGTTAAGACCGTCCATCATCGGCAAGCTATGAAGAAGCATAAGCAACTATGGCAGCTTTGACAACATAAAGTTTAATGATATTTCGTAATATCGCCCTTAAGCAAAGCTAATACTGCAATCTTTGTTGCGAATTAACAGGGAGCATTTTTTGTTACAGAAATTCCTGAGGTCTTGGTTCAATTCATTTGCGTGCAGATTGGGGTTCTGGCTGTACTGGTTGATGATTCTCAATAAAGGCGATCGCCTGTTCTAGGGCATCTAGGCGATTTGTGACGCGGTTACGAGGGGGGAGAAACTTAAGAATTTCTAGGCGTTGTAGACGATTTTTTACTTTGCCGCTGGCACCAACTAGGAAGATTTCTCGGCCTTTTGCATGGGCATCACGAATCATTGTTTCAAGGGCAAGGGAAGCGGTTACACCGATCAAGGGAACTTCTAGCAGATCTAGGATTAAAACATCATACTTTTCGACAATCCCCATACGCCGAGAAATGCCCTTAGCTGCACCGAAACTCATGGGGCCACTCAGCCGAAACATAAAAATACGTCCTCTTGCTTGCCGTAGTAGATCTTTTTCTCTAGTGCTTAACTGGGGCGAGTCGTCAGCGGAAGTGATTTCTTCTAAGTGTTCTATCTGTAGATCAGTTAGGTTTTTGACGGTGAGTAAATTCGCGACGAATACACCGACAGCCACTGCGGTAATCAGGTCGACAAAAACGGTAAGACCCATCACACAGTACATTAAGCCTGCGGCTTTCATCGAAATTTTGTGGGCACGTTTCAGAAAGCTCCAGTCAATAATATCGATACCGACTTTAATGAGAATGCCAGCTAAAACAGCATGGGGAATGGGGGATGTTAGGGGCGCTGCCCAAAAGATAACGACCAATAAAACAACAGCGTGGATCATGCCGGAGAGGGAGGTGACACCGCCAGAGCGAACATTGATCACGGTACGCATTGTGGCGCCAGCGCCGGGGAGACCGCCGCACAGCCCAGAAATAATATTGCCGATGCCTTGGCCAATTAATTCTTTATCAGAGTCGTGTTGGGTGCGGGTAATGTTGTCGGCAACGAGGGACGTAAGTAACGAGTCGATCGCCCCCAGTGTGCCGAGAATTACACCGTAACCCAGCATATTTTTTAGTTGAGAAAAGTCTAAAACCGGGAAATAAAATTCGGGCAAACCGCGGGGGATTTCGCCGATGCGGGCAAGGCTTTCCGTTGGGAACTGCACAGAAATCAACGTACAGACGACCAAAGCCAAGAGTGGTGACGGAATAACCCGATTTACCTTCGCCGGAGAGGCAAAGACAATAATCAAAGTCAACACACCTAATGCCGTCGGTAGAAGCTTCGGATGGGTGATCTCGTAGGGAATCATCTGCAACGAGTGAATCACGCTGGCATCACTGGGGAATCCCAGAAAAGGGGCAATTTGGATCAAGACAATAATGATGCCAATGCCCGACATGAAGCCCGAGATGACTGTGTAGGGAATCAGAGTAATGTACTTGCCTAGTCGTAATGCACCGAGGGCAATTTGAAATAGACCGCCGAGCATAATAATCGTAAAGGCGATCGCCACCCCAGTTTTTGGGTCATCGCTACTGGCAACAGCGGTAAAAATCGTCGCCATCACGACGGTCATTGGCCCCGTTGGCCCTGAAATTTGAGAGGGTGTGCCGCCAAATAATGCCGCAAAAAATCCTGTACAAACAGCACCATACAACCCGGCGATCGCCCCAGCTCCAGAGGACACACCAAATGCCAGCGCCAGAGGTAATGCCACGATAGCAGCCGTTAAACCACCGAATAAATCTCCGCGCCAATGCTGAAGAGAAAAAGAGCGCGGCAGTCGTATTTTAAGTTGTGTAAGCATATGTAGGCGATCGCTCAAAAATCAAAATAGTCAGCACCTCACCAGAACCCCAAATAACGATCAGAAAATACCTTGAGCCTTTTGCCAAACAGGTAGAGCAAAAGCTTGAAAACGATGAATGGAGCTCCGATGCCACTTCCATAGACCGAGTCTAGCGACGCTCACTCAGCTTGTTCGATTATTGGTACAAGATTTGACAATGTAATGGTTTCTATAAATTGCACAAATCTATAAAGACTGTTGGGAATCGGAAGAGAATCGACTAAACTCACTTAAAATGTCTGCGCAGCCATTGCCACAACGCTTGTGAAGCAAAGGGCAAACCGCATTTTGTTGTGATTAGTGAAATAACTCCATGAGTGAGATTCTGCTACAGAACGTTTGGCTCGTCCCGATCTACGGTGTAATCGGTTCGCTCCTGACCTTGCCTTGGTCTTTTGGTCTAATTCGTCGCACAGGGCCACGCCCCGCCGCCTATATCAATCTGTTGATGACCTTTGCAGGCTTTGTGCATACGACTTGGGTCTTTCGCGACCTGTGGGACAAACCAGCACGACAACTAGCCGTTGAATGGCTGCACGTAGCAGATCTCCAACTCTCCCTGGTCATTGAAATTTCCCCTGTCAATCTTGGGGCAATGATTGTGGTCACAGGCATTTGTTTGATGGCACAGCTTTATGCCCTTGGCTATCTGGAGAAGGATTGGTCCATAGCGCGTTTTTACGGGCTATTCGGTCTTTTTGAAGCGGCACTGTCTGGCTTGGCAGTGAGCGACTCTCTGTTATTTAGTTACGGTTTACTGGAGATCCTCACCCTCTGCACATATCTATTAGTGGGTTTTTGGTATGCCCAGCCTCTAGTGGTGACGGCAGCACGGGATGCCTTTTTAACGAAGCGTGTCGGTGACATTTTATTGCTGATGGGGATTGTTGCTCTGTCTAGTTACGGCACGGGTTTAACGTTTAGTGAACTGGGCGCGTGGGCTGCGGCTCCTCCTCTCACACCTTGGGAATGTAGTCTCTTAGGACTAGCGCTCATTGCGGGGCCTATCGGTAAATGTGCCCAGTTTCCCTTAAATCTGTGGCTAGATGAGGCGATGGAAGGCCCTAATCCGGCGGGCATTATTCGTAACTCGGTGGTGGTTTCGGCAGGGGCCTTTGTATTGCTCAAGATGGAGCCTGTTTACACGATTACGCCCGTGACATCGGATGCTCTGATTATTATTGGCACGATTACGGCGGTTGGTGCTTCGTTAGTTGCTTTAGCGCAAATTGATATTAAGCGTGCACTATCCCATTCGACGAGTGCCTATATGGGGTTGGTATTTATTGCGGTTGGCTTAAACCAAGTTGATATTGCTTTATTGCTGCTACTTACCCATGCGATCGCCAAAGCGCTTTTGTTTATGAGTATTGGCGGCATTATCCTCAATACCCACGGCCAAAACATTATGGAAATGGGTGGGTTGTGGTCAAAGATGCCGGCGACGACTTCGGCTTTTGTTGTGGGTTCCCTTGGTCTCGTAACGTTGTTGCCGTTTGGCACATTTTGGACAATGCGCCGCTGGGTTGATGGTCTGTGGGATACGCCCCTCTGGTTACTCCTCGTTTTACTCGGGGTTAATCTCTGTTCAAGCTTTAATCTCACCCGAATTTTCCGCCTTGTCTTTCTCGGTAAACCCCAACCAAAAACCCGGCGATCGCCGGAGGTGGTTTGGCAAATGGCAGTACCGATGGTGACCTGTACGGTATTAACGCTAATGGTGCCTTTGCTGTTGCAACGTATGCAGTTGCTCCTGGCGTGGTCAAATATTGACTTTGTGAATCGTCCAGCGGAAGTGTTGTGGTCGATGCCTCTGCTGGTTGCTAGCGGTGTCACTGGTGTGGTGCTAGGTTTTGCCATACAGTTCGACCGATCTCTAAGTCGCCCGACTCAGTTTTACCGCCGCTTTGTGCAGGATTTGCTGGCCTACGACTTTTATATTGATCGCATTTACAACGTTACTGTCGTCTGGGCGGTGGCTCAACTGTCGCGCCTGATGTCTTGGATTGATCGCTATGTCGTCGATGGCTTTGTGAACCTAACAGGCTTGGCGACTTTGTTTAGCGGTAGTGCTTTGAAATACAACGTGTCGGGTCAGTCGCAATTTTATGTGTTGACGATTGTGCTGGGCATTGGCCTAACGCTGGTGTGGTTTATGACAACGGGTCAGTGGACCACAATTATTGATTTTTGGTCGGAACGTTTAGCCTAAGGCGATCGCCCCTGTTTTGAGAAGATTTATGACTGTCGGAGAAAAGCATGCTTAGTACCTTAATTTGGTTGCCGTTCCTTGGCGCTTTAATTATTGCCCTGATTCCGCAATCTGAAAAAAAACCTGTACATCGCACTATCGCTCTAGTGACAGCTGCACTCGTTTTTGGGTGGAATATTTGGGTCGTCTTAAACTACGACGTGGCGATCGCCGGCTTGCAATTTGTCGAACACATCCCGTGGGTCGAAGGCATTGGCCTGAACTACGATATCGCCGTTGATGGTTTGTCCTTACCTCTGATTGTCCTCAATAGTTTTCTGACTCTCGTTTCCCTGTGGATTAGCGATAAAAATATTGCCCGCTCCCGGTTTTACTACGCCCTCTTTCTCTTCCTCCAAGCCAGTGTTAATGGGGCATTTCTGGCGCAGGATATTCTCCTCTTTTTCTTCTTCTACGAGTTAGAAATTATCCCCCTCTATTTCATGATCGCCATCTGGGGTGGCAAGCGTCGGGGCTACGCAGCAATCAAATTTCTCCTCTACACCGCTATTTCAGGCATTCTCCTCCTAGCAGCCTTCCTTGGTTTAACCTTCCTCAGTGGCACAAACACTTTTGCCTACAGCGCCCTCCAAAGTAATGTACTGCCCTTGGGCACACAGCTCATTTTGTTAGCAGCAATCATTGTTGGCTTTGGCATTAAAATTCCTTTTTTCCCATTTCACACTTGGTTACCCGATGCCCACGTCGAAGCCTCCACGCCAGTCTCCGTCATTTTGGCCGGTGTCCTCCTCAAACTCGGTACCTATGGTCTCCTCAAATTTGGTATTGGACTCTTCCCAGACGCATGGGCTGTATATGCGCCGTGGTTAGCGATTTGGGCCTCCGTTAGTGCTTTGTACGGTGCATCCTGTGCGATCGCCCAAAAGGACATGAAAAAAGTGGTGGCCTACTCATCCATTGCCCACATGGCTTTTATTTTGCTGGCTGCCGCGGCGGCGACTCCCCTTAGCCTTGCCGCCGCAGAAATTCAAATGATTAGTCACGGTCTCATCTCTGGTCTACTCTTCTTGCTGGTGGGTATCGTTTACAAAAAAACCAGCAGTCGCGATGTGGACTATTTACGCGGTCTCCTCACCCCTGAACGGGGCTTACCTTTGACGGGCAGCTTAATGATTTTAGGAGTAATGGCTAGTGCAGGATTGCCGGGTATGGCAGGCTTTGTCGCTGAATTTTTGATCTTCCGGGGTAGCCTTAGCGTTTACCCAATCCCGACATTACTGTGCCTCGTGGGGACAGGTCTCACCGCCGTTTATTTTCTCTTAATGATCAATAAAGTCTTTTTCGGTCGCCTCACCCCAGAGCTAGCGAATATGTCTCCTGTGAGTTGGGCTGATCAGTTTCCCGCTGTGGTTCTCGTGCTTTTATTGTTTGTCTTCGGCATACAACCCCAATGGATGATCCGATGGAGCGAAGCAGATACAGCAGCTTTAGTCACTCCGGCGATCGCCACCGAGATTTCTCTGAAATAAAGCTTTTCAGTAACAACCTTTAGTTGAAAAAACAGCAAAAAAACTCAGTCCGCAAAAACCTTAAAAACTCGTTTTAAAAATCCATTGTTATGGTTACTGCCCTAGAACCTTCCCGCCATCCCCTCGCCGCCTATGTTCATCGCCTTGAACAGGGACTACCGATGCTGGACAATTCCGATCAAAATGTGATGGAAGTTGTCGGTATTCTAAAAAGTTACGGCATTATTCTTGATGCCTACTCCAATAATTTGAACTACATTGCGGAACATCAATTTCTGCGGCTATTTCCATTTTTTAAATACTTTAATGGCGACGTTAACGCCAAGAAACTCGGAAAGTTTTGGTGGCACGACCGTATTAATTACGAGTACGCGGAATATTGCATGAAATCGATGTTTTGGCATGGTGGTGGCGGTTTAGATGCCTACGTCGATTCGCCAGAATTTGAGGCCGCAGCGAGAAAGGCGATCGCCGCACGCTGGAAAAATAATCCGGTGATGTTGGGTCTAAATAAGCTATTTCCGGATTTTCTTCTAGAGCAAACCCGTGTGATGGCCTACTACACCGGGCTAGGGCAATTCTGGCGGGTGATGAGCGATATGTTCTTGAGTTTGAGCGATCGCTACGATGCAGGCGAAATAGCATCCACCTCTGATGTGACGAACCATATTTTGGCAGGTCTCGTTGCCGATGCCGCCAAACCAATTACCTACAGCGTCGAGATTGGGGAAGAAAAATTTGACCTCATTCCAGAGTCAGCAGGCATCACTTTTCTGATGGATACAGGTGTGCCCTATGTCGAAGCCATCTTTTTCCGAGGCACGCCCTTCCCCGGCACCATCTCCTACAATGCCCAAGCGCGGCAAATTTCTCCTGAGCAATCCACGTTTACCTACGGTGCGCTCTACGCTGACCCGTTACCCATTGGTGGATCCGGCATTCCGCCAACTTTACTCATGCAGGATATGCGGCATTTTTTACCCGATTACCTGCAAAATTACTACATGGAAACGGGACGCAGCGAGCAAGATATCCGCGTCAAAATTTGCCAAACGTTCCAGAAATCAATGTTTTGTGTAACCAGTGCAGCGCTGATTGGTCTTGTGCCTAACGGTCTCAATCCAGATACTTCTGAAAAGCAACAGGAAAATCGCGCCTTTTTTGAATCTTGGATGGATCGTTTATTGACTTCCCAAATCCGCGCCGTTAACCATTAAAATCTCCAATAAACAATTACCTTTTTAGTGGTTTTATGGTCACATCTCAGTCCGAATGGTTTCTAAAATCACTAAGTTTACGTGGCAGTATTTTCGGCGTTGTCTTCCCTCGTGCTTTCTTGTTTGGTGTGTTGGCGATCGCCGTTGCCGTATTGCACCAATACCAACCAGAATTACCGTGGGATTTTGGTGAGTATTTAATTAACAATGTTGCCCTAAATTTAATCCTTGGTTTGTTGCTCGTTTTTCGAACAAATACAGCCTACGAAAGGTTTTGGGAGGGGCGTAAGGCATGGGATGAGATCATTGCTAATATTCGCACTCTACTGCGGGAAATCCACGATACAGAATTAGAGAATACGGAAGCCGCTGAACCTAAACAAACGGCTATGGTCTGGCTCGTTGCATTGGCGATCGCCACGAAAGGACATTTACGAGAAAATCTTAAAGAAGAGCAATTTGAGTCCCTTTTAACAAAAGTTGAATGGCAAAAGATTAACGCTTCAGCCAATGCTCCCATGCTGATTTTGCAGTGGCTTAATTACTTTACCCATGAGCACATTAATGTGGTCGAAAGAATCCCGATTCAAGAGAAGTTTACGGCGCTAACTAATGGGGTAACGAGCTGTGAACGTATTCTTAATACTCCGCTGCCTTTTGCCTATGCTATTTTCCTGCGGAAGTTGATTTTGCTGTACTGTTTTTGTTTGCCTTTCGGTCTAGTGCAAACTTTGCAGTGGGGGTCAATCCCCATTACTTTACCCGTTTCATTTGTGTTGCTTGGTGTGGAGGCGATCGCTGAAGAGATTGAAGATCCATTTGGTAAAGATGAAAATGATTTACCGTTGGAAGAACTTTGCCAGATGCTGACCAAAGAAGCTCAAGAATTCAATATTTTGCAGGAACCTCAAGAGTCTGTTGGAATCTAAAAACTGCTTAAATCTGTCTAATTCAGGTAGGTGTAGTGCTCTAGAGTGTTTTTGTAATGGTCAAGTAAAAAGGTTGCTTGTTCTAGGGTGATTTTTTGCTGTGAATGAGCAAAGTCAATATGCTTTTGTAGTTTCCCGATCAAATCTAACGGCTCGTATTGAACCTGATTTAACATGTCTTGAACAGAGCTACCTTGGGCTTGATCGTCAACTTTATAGCCTTCATCAGTGAAGCGTAGATGGACAACATTTGTCGAGCCAAAAAGATTATGTCGATTGCCCATAATATCCTGGTAGGCTCCCATCAAGAACACACCAAGATAATAAGGTTCTGTAGTGAGAGCATGCAGTTCTAAAAGATTTTTTGCTTCTTTTTTTATATCAATAAACTGATTGAAGCGTCCGTCACTATCACAGGTTAAATCTGCAATAACTCCTCGTTTTTTTGGCTCTTGCTTAAGGCGATGAATGGGCATAATCGGAAAAAGCTGATTAATTGCCCAGCTATCAGGAACTGACTGAAAAATTGATAGGTTTGCGTAATAAATAGTTGCCATATTTTGACGCAGTTCCTGTAGGTCTTCGGGAATGCTTGGGGCAATTTGCATAATGTCAAAAATTTTCGTGCAGCATGACCAATACAACTGCTCAGCATTGGCGCGATCGCCAAGACTTAGATAACCGAGATTAAAGAGGCTAATGGCTTCTTCTTTAAACTGCACCGCATCGTGGTATGTCTCTTGGTAATTTTCAGGGGAAATAGTGTCATAGGTTTCCCGCAAATTTCGTAAAACTAGCGGTTCCCGCTGGACAGGTACTGGAGGAACTGTTGCCGCAACCTCGCTACTACTGAGAATGTCAAAAATCAGCACCCCTTGGTGAGAGGCGATCGCCCGACCACTTTCGCTGACGAGGGTTGGTGCAGGCACATCTTTTTCAAGGCAAGCATCCTGCACCGTTGCCACAATATCATTGGCGTAATTTTGCATGTTGTAATTTTTCGACGCAGGCACATTATTTTTTGAGCCGCTGTAATCCACGGCTAGCCCGCCACCAACATCGAGATATTGCACCTTTGCACCGAGCAAAACTAACTCGGCATAAATCTGGGATGCTTCACGGATAGCTGCTTTCACCACACCAATGGACGACAGTTGTGAGCCGCTATGGTAATGCAACAACTGCAAGCAATCTAAGGAATTCGCCTCGCGTAGGGTTTCGACAATCTGCAACATTTGAGGCACAGTCAGTCCAAATTTTGCGCGATCGCCGGAAGAGCTACCCCAGCGCCCGATGCCTTGGCTGGACAATTTGGCGCGCATCCCAAGGTTGGGTTGAATCCCTAATTGATGTCTTGCAGCAAGGGTTTGGGTTAATTCCTCTGGTTGCTCGATGACGATAATTGCCCGATGTCCCAACTGAGTTGCTAAGAGCGCTGTTTCGATATAGTCCCGGTCTTTGTAGCCATTACAAATAAGTAACGCTTCGCTACTCGATGATGGTTCCAACATGGCGAGCCCGATCATCAGTTCTGGCTTTGACCCCACCTCCAACCCAAAATCGTACGGTTTGCCTGCATCCAGTAACGATTCAACAATGGGGCGGTGCTGATTACATTTAATGGGATAAACGCCGCGATATTTCCCCTGGTAACCATACCGGGCGATCGCCGTCGCAAAACATTGATTTAAACGCACGAGGCGATCGCGCAAAATATCGGGGAACCTCAGCAAACAGGGCATTTGAATACCTTGCTCTTTAAGGGTTGTGACAAGCTCAAATAAATCAACCGACTGCTCTGCATGCTCTGTCGGCGTCACCTGCACATTGCCCTGTTCATTAATGCTGAAATAGGGTTCACCCCAACCATGAATGTGATAAAGCTTGGCGCTGTCTGCCACTGTCCACGGTTGATCACCCATATTAAAAGCCATAAAATTTTCCGAAATAATGCAGCGCTAATTTTGCCCGTTAAACCTCTGCGGCGATCGCCCAACAGAACCACTATTTTGACCTAATTTGCCCAAGGTTTACGAAGCAACACAAGGATCATTGAGCGACGAAAATCTAAGCTAGAATCAACCAAAGACGATATTCACTTGCAATACGTCAATTTCTCGAAAAAACGCCCTACCGCTCCATCTCCCATGAGTCAACTCAATCCAGAGCAAAGAAACTACGATTATCTAATCGAAGCAGCCCGGGTCGGCATCCACAAACCTATCCTTGCAGCACTGTACGCAGTACATCGCACCCCCCAACTCATTGATGGCAACACAGGTTTAGGGATTACCCCCGCCAACCAAGTCATTCCCATCAAACTCGACACCTTTGCCGAGCAGACTCAATACGCCGCCAATACAATCCGCGCCCTCACCGATAATCTCATTGAGCAAGGCTGGGGCGGTGGTGATTTATGGGATAACGCAGAAGGACGTTATAGCGATAAGTTTCTCCAGTACATCGCGAAAGGCTACATTCCCAAATCCACCGAGCAGGATATTGGTCGCCTTGAACCCAGTGATTTTGAAGCACTAAAAAAAGCCTACATCAATGATATTCAGACCGATTACGACGGCGCGGATTTACCGAAAAATTTAAGTCGCCTCGATCAAGCCCTTGTGCAGTTCGTTGAACGGGTTAGTCAATATTACAAAGGGTTGCCCCACCAGCGCGAAAGTATGCTCGAAACGGTTCGCATTTGGCGCAAACTGGATAGTCACGACGCCGTGATTGAATCTTTGGTGCAAGGCACAGACCTCGATGCAGACTCCATTGAGGAAACAGAACTCGATCTGCTCCTCACACATTTTATTAAACGGGTGTCGCCCAACTATGGCGGCTTTCCCCATCAGCGGGAAGCATTAATTCGATTTGTACAGCTCTGGCGACAAATGGAATCGCGGGAAACAACCATTCAGGCGCTAGATAAAGAAGATGTCAGTGCTGAAAATTTAGAAGTGCTCGATCCGGCGATTATGCGGTTCGTGAAAAATGCGTCGCAGTACTACGTCGGTAAAGGTAGTCAGCGGAATTCTTTAACCGAAGCACTACGGTTATGGCGACAACTAAATTCGCGCCAAAGTGTGTTGTCTAGTCTCGGCGTTGAACCTGCACAACTCCAAGCAGCCAGCGGTAGCGTCGATGCCATGCGCGATCTAGCGAGAAAAATTGACCAAGAGCTAGTGTCCTTTATCAAACGTGTTCCCAATGCCTACCAAGATGAGGAGCACCAACGGGATGCACTTATTCGGGCGGTTCAACTGTGGCGGGGCTTGCCTAGTCGTGAACAGGCGATCGCCAGCCTGACTGAAGACCTCAAACAAATTGTTGTGGAGCCGAAAAAGCCCGTTGAACCCGTGCAGCCGATCACCGTCGTTGTGCCGAAACGACCAAGCCGCTGGACCCCCTCAACTGTGCGCGCCAACCTAAGTCTGTCCATTATTCCCAATGGCAGTTTCACATGGCTAGAAGCAACCCACGGCGGCAAACGTTTACCCACCAGCCAAGCCACCGTTGATGCCATGATCCGTATCGCCAGACTGGCTCAACAGGCCCGCGACCGCCTCGGTCGTCCGATGATTGTGACCAGTTGGTATCGTCCCCCAGCGATTAACCGCGCTGTCGGTGGTGCAAGTCGGAGTCGCCATATTGTCGGTGATGCGATTGATTTCGTCGTTAGTGGTCTATCCGGCAATCAAATCTATTGGACGCTCGATCCTTGGTGGCCAGGGGGATTAGGTCGTTACCGTAGCTTCCCAAATCTCGGTCATATCGATGCCCGCCCATACCGCGCCCGTTGGCGCAACTAGCCCCCATTCATCGCGTCAGGACATCGAGACACATCCCTTAACTTTTTGCTGCGTTTTTCAGCAACAACGGTTTATTTCGTCACACCAATTGCTAACCTGTTAATGGCTCTGCATCGACTAAAATCCCATAGGCTCTAATCTTCTACCTACCTTTAGGTTCCATCCCATGTCCCACCCTTTGGTTACGGTTCAACCCGTTCTTGCCCAACAACAGCCACAACCTACTCAGCCAGCGGAACCGGCACAACAAACTCCCTCTCCGACTGAAAACAATGTAGGGTCTGGGTCGATGCTCTGGATGGTGTTGACGTTAATCTTTTTTCTCAGCTCGGTGGGACTAGTCATCTATGGGAAAACCCTCATCGAAAAGCAGGAAAAGGCCACCAAGCTTGATCAATATAAAATTCGTGACCTCAAGAAAAAGTTAAAGCTTGCCCTGACGACGATCAAGAAAATGGAAACGAATCCTGACTTGGTGCACTCTCGGGACTTTAACCTCGACTATCTCCGGATGCGCATGGAAGAAGGCATGTTTAATTCGGCGATCGTGAACCAAATGCAGATCAAGGTTAAGCAAATTATTAGCGTTGCGCTGCGTCCCAGTACTGCCGATGTTGCGACCGTTGGTGTTGCGGCAACGGGTGGTCGAAAAGTCGATGAAATGTTTGATGTTCATTATGAAACCGACGACGGCCAAGGCAAACGGGCGAAGGGCGTTTTATTTCGAGTTCACATTAGGCTGACAAAATTACCGACCCAATCATCGAGTAGTACTGTCGAGCAAATTATTACCTGCCTGAAAACTTTTCTAAACCCCTCAGAAGCACCAGACCATTGGCAACCCAGTGTTCAAGGTCGCATTGCAGTTCTTGAGTGGGATCAAAAGGCAAAACCAACGCCTTTATTGGTACTTCGACAATCAGAAGAAGGGGGCAACGTCAGTTTCCGAACCCAAACTGCTCGTCCACCTCGTCCCCGCACTTCGGCTCAAGCGGCAACTCAACAGCAACGACGGCGGAGTAGTAGTAGAAGTAGCAAAAGTGGTAGCGGTACTCGTTCTAGAAGTTCTAGTGGTGGTAGTGCGCAACAGCAACGGCGGCGTTCTTCGGCGAGTCAACAGCAAAGACGGCGTTCTCAACGAAAACCTTAAAATACCCCTTAATATTTTCAATCTTGCGAAATTGGCGAAGTTATCGCTTCCGACCTTAACCAGTAACTGTTAGGACATTTCAGACTAACCAATACTTTGGCTTTGTTGACGACTAAATCGAAAAAAACGATGGGTCGGCGATCGCGGTACAGTAGATATCCGACATTGACCCTTGTGTGATGAATTCCCTGCTACATCGCTACGACCAGCCAGATTTTACGGATGAAATAACGGCTTGGTATGAAGGTATTTGCCCGATGACGAAAGTGCAGGGGCGTTTACCGCGGACGAGCCATGCCGAATGGGTTGCCCAGCAAGTAATGGCAGAGCTAGAGCAAGACCCGATTTATCGCCTAGAGGGAAAAATGTATGGTGTACTCCTCGTGGCAACCTCTACGGGAGAACGGTTTTATCTCAAAGCTTTTTCCGGTTTGCTACAGAGCAAAAAAACGGTGGCGGGTTGGGTGCCGATGATCGACGGTGGCGATCGCCTGTTATTAGAAGAACAGGAGATTTTCAACGCATCGCACAACTAGAGAATCTACCAGAACGCCAAACCTTCCAAGACTTGACGGACATTTGGCAGCAGAAACTTGCCTCGTTTAATGAGGCGCGTCGTCAGCGAAAAAAACAGCGGGAACAACAACGCCTCGAATTTTCCCAAACCCTCCAAGGTGAAGAATTACAGATAGCCCTCCAAGCCCTTACAGAAACTAGCCGCCAAGAAAGTAATCACAAGCGCGATTTAAAACGGCAGCGGGATACAGAACTCAACGACCTATCTCAATTAATTCGTCAAAGTGATGCAGAGTTGCTCCGTCTACGTCAGCGGCGTAAAAGCCTCTCTCGGAATTTGCAGAAAAAAATGCACCGCGTTTATCAACTCAAAAATTTTGCGGGAGATGCCCAGGCGATCGCCGACCTCTTACCCCAGGGTTTACCGACAGGTACTGGAGATTGCTGCGCCCCGAAACTATTGCACTACGCAGCCAACCACAATTTACAACCCCTTGCCCTCGCCGAATTTTGGTGGGGCAAAGACACGGAACGCTACAAAATAGGCAACTTCTATCCAGCTTGCGTTGAGCGTTGTCAACCGATTCTTGGATTTCTACTATCTGGCTTAGAAAATAAATCCTTTTATACCCTCTTAAAAACAAAAGAAACCCCCTTAGAAATCACCTACGAAGATACAGATCTAATTGTCATTAATAAACCTAGTGGTGTACTCACCATTCCGGGACGTAGCAGCCACAATTACGATAGTGTTTTTAGTCGTCTAAGGCGTGATTATTCTCAAATTCACCTTGTCCATCGTCTAGATCAAGACACTTCTGGGTTGGTTATTTTCGCCAGATCAGAAACTATTCAAAAACAACTACAACAGCAGTTTCGTCGCCATCAAATCACCAAAATCTATACTGCAATTTTAGAAGAATTTCTACAACAAACAGAGGGTTTTATTAACTTGCCACTCTGGTCAGATCCCCGCGATCGCCCCCGACAAAAGATAGACTTTGATCGAGGCAAAGTAAGCAAAACGAAGTTTCGTCAAATCGACAAAAATCGTGTGGAACTCTCACCCATTACGGGCCGCACCCACCAGCTTCGTGTTCATTGCGCCCATTCACAAGGTTTAAATAATCCGATTCTTGGCGATCGCCTTTATGGCCATCAAGGGAATAATCCACAACAACGACTTCACCTCCATGCCACGGAAATAACTTTTATACATCCCACTACAAAATCAGTATTAACTTTGCGTCAAAAGCCCCCCTTTTAACTAATAATTTTCATATAAACCAAAAGTGTTAATTGGGTTTAGCCGTCTATTTTTAAGTGTTTTTTCTTAACGTCCTGTGACTATTTTTGATTTGCGTGGCGATAATATAAAGAAGTAGAGTATTGCTACATTTGGGTACAAAGAAAGTGAAGAGTGACAATGTAGACAATCAGTCGATTTTTGACAAGCTTTTACAAGAAGTTAGCGAACTTAGAACGCAAGTCAAAACATTAGATGAAAAACTCTCTGTCTCGACCCAAACACCAAGTCAGATTCCTGATGCTCTGATTGAATTATCTGCCGCAATTTATGAGCCACAACCCATAACCGCATTTTTTGAACATGCAACAGACGCTTTGCGAGAGCTTACGGCGGTTGATCGCGTCGCTGTTTATCGCTTTAACTCGGACAATACTGGCGAATTTATCGCCGAGTCGCGGGGAGAACAGTGGCGATCGCTCCTACATTTGCAGAAAGAGAAACCAGAAATTACGGCAAATATCAATGACTGTACGTTGAAGTATCTGCACCTACCCGACACAAACTCTAATGGCGCAAGGATATCTACTTCGCCTCAAAACAAACTCAAACTTTTCCGTATTTGCCATAACATCGCGAACTCAGGCTTTTCCGAATGTTATGTCTCCGTTCTCAGACTCTATCAAGCCCAAGCCTATGCGATCGCCCCCCTTTACGACGACGAAAAACTGTGGGGGTTACTCGCGATCTACCACAACGCCACACCGCACCAATGGCAACAGCACGAACTGCAATATCTTTTGCAAGTATCCCTGTATTGCGAAGGTGCCATTAAACAAAACTATCTAGAAGCTAATTACAACGTTCAGGAAAAAAGAATTCGTCAGCAGCTCACCCAACAAATTCAAACCCAGCAAAATCAACTACGTCTAGAACAACGACAGCAACAAGCTCTGGGTGAAGTGATCAACACCATACGTCGTAGCATTCACCTCGAAGACATTTTTCGCGCTGCAGTGCAGGAGACCCGGCGCTTGCTACAGGCTGATCGTGTGGTGATTTATCGTTTTCAGCCTAATACCAACTATGAAATTGGCGTTGTTGTGGCGGAGGATGTCAGTGACGATTTTCCGTCCGCATTACATGCACAGGTTACAGACCGTTGCTTCGCCGAAGAGCACCGTACCCAGTATGTGTTTGGGCATATCTCTCAAATTAGCGATATTTTTTCAGCTAACCTTTCCGATTGCCATCGGGATATTTTGCTGCAATTCCAGATTCGCGCCCACCTAATTGTGCCGATTTTCTGTAATGACGATCTTTGGGGATTGTTGTGTATTCATCAATGTCAAAGCCCCCGCGAGTGGGAACCGCGCGATAGCCAATTTATTCAAAAGATCGCCGTACAGCTTGGGGTCGGGCTTCAACAGGCAGAACTCTATAAGCAAGCACAACAACAAACTAAGGAACTTCAAATTGCCCTGCAACAGGTGGAAGCACAGCGGGAACAACAACAACGATTAGCTCGCCAAGAGAAAATTATTCGAGTCATCACAGAGCGCATTCGCGAAACCCTTGATCTTGAAACCATGTTTCAGGTGACGACCAAAGAAATTTTAGGTCTTATGGACTGCGATCGCGCGGCAATTTACCAATTTCATCCTGATTGGAGTGGAGATTTTGTTGCCGAATCCCATGTACAAGGTTGGTCACCTCTTATTGTCAATGGTATTCGCACAACTTGGCGTGATAGTTATTTGCAAGAAAAACGAGGGGGCATCTATGCAAACAAGCAAACTTCGGTGGTCTCAGATATCTACCGAGAAGATCTCAGTGACTGCCATATCCAAATCCTAGAAAGCCTTAATATTCGCGCCTATATTATTGTGCCTGTCATCGTTGGCAAACAGCTGTGGGGATTACTGGCGGTCTATCAACACAGTGCGCCTCGACAGTGGAGTGAGTGGGAGGAAGTGCTTCTCAAACGTTTAGGTGATCAGTTAGGGGTAGCCATTCAACAGGGGGAGTTGGTTGATCGCTTACGCCTAACGACCAAGAAAGCGGAGGCTGCCAATGAAGCAAAAAGTTTGTTTCTCGCCAATATGAGCCACGAGTTACGAACGCCTTTAAATGCGATCTTGGGCTTTACTCAAATGCTTAGTCGCCAAAATAATTTAAATTCAACCCAAGCGGATCACCTCAAGATTATTAGTCGGGCGGGGAACCATTTATTGTTGCTCCTTAACGATGTCCTCACCATGTCTAAAATTGAGGCAGATCAGGTCAAGCTAAATGCGGAATATTTCAAGATAGAGGACGTAGTAGCGACGTTAGAGGATATTTTTCAGCTGCAAGCGCAAACCAAACAGTTATCTTTTCGCGTAGATGTAGATCCCCAAGTGCCCAGACGTTTATTTGGCGATCGCGGCAAATTACAGCAGGTCGTGATTAATCTTTTAAGTAATGCTTTTAAATTTACGACGACAGGGGAAATCTGCCTGAAATTTTGGTCTGAAAATACTGGGTCAGATCAAAAAAATGATGCTTCCCTCTACCTTTACTGCCAAGTGCGCGACACAGGCATTGGCATAGCAGCGGAGGAGTTAGAGGTCTTATTTGCACCATTTATTCAGACGAGTGCAGGAAAGCAAGTACAAGAGGGAACGGGGTTAGGATTAGCGATTTCAAAGCGGTTTGTTGAGCTAATGGGCGGTGAAATTCACGTAAAAAGTCAAGTTGCTCGGGGCAGTTGCTTTGAATTTTTCACTGAACTAGGCACAATGCCCCACAATACCCACGAGCTGACAGCGGAAACAGTGGCGATCGCCAGATCATCGGAAGAAAAACGCATTTTAATTGTTAGTGGCAATACTGCCGACGCCCCTACCTGGCACGACTTTTGTAACGAACAAGTGGACATCAAACAAGCGGCAGATAGCCAAATATTGGTTCCCATTGTGCGCCATTGGCAACCTCATCTCATCGTGATTGACCGAGAAGATAGTGCTGTGGATCCAGAGATGCTCCTACCAGAAATCTTGACAGCCTCGACCGTCCTTACGCCCAACGTAGTTGTCGCCAGTCAAACCCCTTTATCCGACATCGAAAAAAACCATTTACGCACCCTTGGTTGCGATGATTTCGTAACAAATTCAGTAGCGGATCCAAAAATTCTTCCTGTTCTAATGGCATATCTTGGTGTTAAATATACAGAAACAAAAGCGAAGAGTTTGGAGAATTTTTCTTTAACGGCAAATCAAGCCGAAGATAAAATAAAGACTTCTCAGGCATACATCTACTCAGTTCTTCCCCAAACCGATCTCACTTGGCGCAAAAAACTAAGGGCGGCGGCGATCGCCGCG
>CAZXBK010000086.1:0-18548 GCA_964638765.1 uncultured Synechococcus sp.
AATCAGGCGGCGCACGCCAGTTTTTTCCATCGCTTGAATAATATTTCGCGTCCCTTCAGAGCGAACATTGCCAGACAGTTTTTTGCCGGAACCCAGCACACAAACTACTGCATCTTGACCTTGGATAGCCTCCTCAACAGTGGCAACATCCATCACATCCCCCGCAAAAAGTTGTAAGTTTTCTTGGCGGAGATTGAGCTTTTCAGGATGGCGAGAAAATGCCGTAACTTGATGACCTTCCTCTAATGCTTGGGTGACGACCTTACAACCGACTGTACCTGTAGCGCCGAAAATAACGAGTTTCATTTGTTTACCTGTCGTTGAACTTGACACTTTCAGATTAGGCAAAACGATTATTTGAAACTTGCAGATTCTTGTGGAACTATCACGATCTTGCGACAAGTTTTTGGCGGCGGCTATCTTTAAAATCAGAGAAGCCCTTTACAATCAAGGCAAGACGAACAGAATCGGTGCAATGAACAGTCCTTCTTCCGAGCCAGCCCACGGAAATTTTTTCTTCCACTCCTCCGATGAAAGCCAGAGTTGGCAGAATATTCAGCTTGCTCACATGCGTCATCCGGCTGGGGAATGCGACTCAATTTCGCCCAGCGATCACATCCTTTGTATGTCATTAGCGCCTCGTCCTGTGCATCTATTACAAAAACAAGATGGCAAAACTTATACAGGGATGTATGGCAAGGGAGATATGGTTCTTACCCCAGCCCAATCCCGATTTTTTGCGCGCTGGGAAACTGATGATCATCTGTTGCAAATTCGCCTGAGTGACCAATTTTTTCGGACAGTCGCCACGGAAAGTCTCAATACTGACCCGGATCGCATTTCTCTCATCACAGAATTTCGGACACGCAATACTCAAGTCGAGGCGATCGCCATGATGTTGCTAGCTGAATTAAAGCAAAATCAAAATGCTAGCCAGTTATATATCGACTCCCTCGCCAATATTTTTACTGTCAATTTATTGCGACAGCACGCCACGAAAAAGCCTCAAATCAAGACCTACGAAGGCGGTTTACCTCCCTACCAACTCAACCAAATTTTGGACTATATCGACAGCTCCTTAGAACAAGACATAAAACTTGCTGATCTCGCCCAAATTTTAGATATGAGCCAATTTCATTTTGGTCGTCTCTTCAAACAATCTATCGGTCTTTCCCCTTATCAATATCTCATTCAACAGCGAGTTGAAAGAGCAAAAAAATTGCTCAAAAATACCGATTATTTAATTACCGATATCGCCCTAGAGTGTGGTTTTAATAGCCATAGCCATCTCACAAATAAATTCCGCAAGCTGACAGGAATGACGCCCAAAGCTTTTCGAGTGAACTAATATTTTTTGTGCAAAGAAAATGAATAGAGTTGCAGTATTCGGTAACACAGGTGGCGGAAAATCAACCCTTAGTAGACAGATTGCCGCAGCCACAGGTTTGCCACTACATATCTTGGATAAAGTTCAGTTTAAACCCGGCGGTATCCCGGTGTCTCCAGAAGAATTTGAGCAAGCCCATCAAGAAATTATAGAGAGTGAAACATGGGTAATTGATGGTTTTGGTAATCCGAAATTACTGTGGCAACGGCTCGATATTGCTGACACCTTGGTCTATATAGATTTACCAATTTATATTCATTTTTGGTGGGTAACAAAGCGATTTGTCACAGGCTATTTTAATCCTCCTGAAGGTTGGCCAGAAAATACTCCCATCTGGCAAAGTTCAATGAAGAGCTACAAAATACTTTATCTCTGCGAAAAACATCTCGCGCCAAGATATCGGGAGTATGTAGAGAAAGCCAAAGACACAAAAACTGTCTATCATCTGCGATCGCCTCAAGAAATCGCACAGTTTGTAGAGTCACTTAGGTCTTAAATTGAATGGATTTTATTTGCTTGTCATCAACAACATTCACTCAGGTAGGACTGTTTATAATTAGAATGCCATCCTTATCCCAAGGCGATCGCCATGTTATCCGCAAGTGACATCATCGTCCTAAACCCAGCCATACAAATCTCCAGCCAAGTACTGGAGCGATTCTGCGAGCATTGGCAAATCACCGAACTCTCTTGTTTTGGCTCAGTATTACGGGATGATTTTCGGGTAGATAGCGATATTGATTTACTAGTGAGCTTCGCCCCAGATGCCAAAATTACTTTTTTTGATCTTGACTCCCTCGAAGAAGAATTTAGTAAGCTTTTTGGCGATCGCCCCATAGACGTTGTGACTCGCCGCTCCATCGAAAATAGTCATAATCCTATTCGTCGCCACAACATTCTTCAACACAGCCAGATTTTGTATAAGCGATGAATCGAGACAAAGAAATTTTGTTAGACGCAATCGAAGCCTGTCGCCTTATTTTGCAATTTAGCCAAGGGTTTGATCGTGAAAGTTTCGAGCAAGACAAGAAAACCCAATCATCAGTTTTATATCAAATCGCAATTTTAGGAGAAACAACAAACCGTTTTTCTACAGATTTCACTACAGCAAATTATCAAATACCATTTCACGCCATCCGTGGCATGCGCAACCGCATCATCCATGAATACAAAGAAGTCGATGCTTTTATTTTGTGGGAAGTAATTCGCGTTGATATTCCTAATCTTTTAAAAGCATTAGAGCAAATAGATTCTTCGTTGTCATTGCTCAAAAACATCGGGCAATTTATAGCATCTGTAGACAATTAATACTTGGTGATAAATACATATGGTGACTCCTCTTAAAGTTTTGGTGACTGGCGCAACAGGACGTACTGGCTCCCTTGTTTTACAGAAATTGCAAGCATTACCAGAAAAATTTGTCGCTCAAGGCTTTGGGCGATCGCCAGAAAAAGCAAAAGAATTATTTGGTTCCACGGAGAATTTTCACTTTGGTAGCATCCTCAATCCCATCGATCTTGAAACGGCGATCGCCGACTGTGATGCTTTGGTGATTTTGACGAGCGCAACACCCCAAATGAAAGCGCCACCCCAACCGGGACAGCGACCAGAATTTACGTTTCCAGAAGGGGAGATGCCCGAGCAAATTGACTATGACGGTCAGGTCAATCAGATTAATGCTGCCAAAAAAGCTGGGGTAAAACACATCATCATTGTTGGCTCTATGGGCGGCACAGATGAAAACCACTTCCTCAATACTCTCGGCAACGGCAACATTTTGATTTGGAAGCGCAAGGCGGAGCAATATCTCATCGACTCCGGCATTGACTACACCATCGTTCGGGCGGGTGGCTTACTCAATGAGTCTGGTGGTAAGCGGGAATTAGTAGTCAGCAAAAATGATGTGCTGCTCAAGGACACGCCGGAAGGAGTTACCACAGGGATTCCTCGTCCGGATGTTGCAGAAGTTGTGGTTCAAGCTCTATTAGAATCGAATGCTTGCAATAAGGCATTTGATTTGGTTTCCAAGCCGGAAGCAGCAACAACCGTCACCAATGATTTTGCGACACTTTTTGCCCAAACAACACCGGGTTTATAGACAAAAAAATATGGGCGGCGATCGCCCTAACAAATCGCTAACATTGAGCGGAGCACCAAAAGATACGGGCTAATTATTGTGAAAGCTAAATCCTCTTTTTCGTTAAAAGATCAGCTTTTTAATCCCGAAAAAGTCGAATATTTAGCCGACCTGATTACGGCAGTATTTCCAGCCTTTGAGCAAGAAAACTTTTGCAAGGATGTCATTGCAGAATTTCCGTCCCTCGAACTCAAAGCCCGTATCGCCCACATCAGCATCTGCCTAGACAAATATCTCCCCGATGACTACACAGCGGCGTTAGAAATTTTGCTATGGGCATTGCCACCAGAGCTAGATCCAAACAAAACCGACGATGATTTTGGTGATTTCATCTTTGCGCCGCATTCATTTTTTGTGGCGACGAATGGTTGCACAGTGGAATATTTAGAGCTTTCTCTTAATGCTCTCAAAACCATCACCAAACGCTTTTCCGCTGAAGATGCCATTCGCTACTTTCTCAATAAATTTCCCGACAAAACCCTGAATTTTCTCCAAGATTGTGCCGCCGACAAAAACTATCATGTGCGTCGTCTTGCCAGTGAAGGTACTCGCCCCAAACTTCCTTGGGCACAGAAGTTACAGCTGGATTACCACCAACCTCTACCGATTTTAGAGAGTCTCTACGCCGATCAAACTCGCTATGTCACCCGCTCTGTCGCCAATCATCTCAACGATATTAGTAAGCTCGATGCCCCTTTAGTAATTGAGCTACTTCAACAATGGCAGTCCAGCAAAAAACAATCTGCTTCAGAAATGGCATTTATCACGAAACATAGTTTGAGGACGTTGTTAAAACAAAATCATTCAGAAGCTCTTAAGCTAATGGGTTTTGGAGCAGCGCCAAAGCTGACAATCACAGAATTTTCGACTAGCACTCCCCAGATCAAAATTGGTGATTCTTTTCTTTTTTCCGTCACAATCCAATCCCACAAATCTCAAAAATTACTGATTGATTATTTGATGAGATATCCCCAAACAGGGAAAAAACAGAGTCAAAAAGTTTTCAAAATTAAGCAGTTAGAGCTAGCAGAAAACGAATCGATTACCCTAAAAAAGACTCACCCGATGAGATTGATGACAACCAGACGCCAAACCCTAGGCATCCATGAAATCATCATGCGTATTAACGGTAAGAATTTTGGTGATTTGAGTTTCGAGCTAGTAGACAATTAAATACTATTAATTTCATTGTCATCGCTTTGACGATCGCCTTTCATGATTGTTACTGGTGTTAATTGCAAAGTTTCAAAGGGCATATCTACACCAGCTTCTGTCAAAGTTTTAAAGACCCGTTCCCTTAATTTAAATCTTTCACCAATATGTATCCTTTCATTAATCAACCAAACCTGTAGCTGTAGCGCAACATTGTAATCATTTAAAGCTGTGACAACTACCTTTGGATCTGGTTCATTCATATAGTCTGAGTTGTTGGCGACAAGCTCTAATAATATGCTTTTGACTCGGTCAATATTTTCATGTACAGCAACAGTGACATCAATATCAAGCCGTAAATTTGGAAAATTACTATAGGAAATAACAGTTGAATTTATCACCCTAGAATTAGGAATTGCTAACATTTTTCCGTCTAAAGTCACTACACGAGTACTCCGCAAAGTAATTGTTTCGACTCGACCATAGAAACCATCTATTTCTACCAAGTCATCAATAACAAATGGTCGATCCCAGAAAATCAATAATCCAGAAATCAGGTTTGACATAGAGTCTTGAGCCGCAAAACCAACAGTAATACCGACAACGCCGAGACTCGTTAAAATGGCGGCCATGTTGATGCCAATCAAGCTCAGAGCTTGTAGTAGACCAAAGGCAAAGACAATTAAACGTATAACCGCTTTTAAAAACTTTGCTGATGTTTTATCAATGCCAGATTTCCTGAGAGAGGGGTCAATAATTCTCTCTAGAACTCGCCAAGCAACATAAAATAGACCTAATGTTACTGCAGCGACTAATAGATTAATTGACCCTTCAACAACCTGCTGACTTAATGTTTCAATATCAAAGAGTTCAGAAAATCTTTGAAAAATACTACGGATAAATATCGTCATAGAAAATATTAATTAACTAATTTAGCCTGTCTTTAAAAATCATCAAATAGTGCTTACTAAAATAGAAGTTCACCAAATATTGATGCTGTAGATTTTTGGCTCTGGTTCGCCAACAATTTCACTTACCCACAAACCGCCGCCACCAAACATCGCACCATATTGATTTAATAGTAAATCATCAAGTCGGCTGGTCATAATGCGGGCTTTCCATTCTTCGAGATCCGAATTATTTAAAGCTGCTGAAATATCTTTACGTCCAATTTCGGAAGACAGTTCTTCGTCAGGATAGTTGAGGCGCACAGTCTCCGTACTGAGCTTGGCGATCGCCCCCCAATCTTCGGCGTAAACTGCTCGGTAAATCTGGTCTGCAACGGTTTGCAGTTGCTCTTCCGAGATGCCTGTCACTTCTTCGCGGTCGGCGGGAATATCGTCACCAGACGGATAAAAAGCCCCCAGTGAGCCAGTATCTGCAATGACTGTATCGCCTTGGCGTACAAAAACTTGCTTATTCATTTCGGAGATTTCGGCTTCGTAAACCACATCGCCGAGTTGCCACGAAAAGATGCAAACATCACCGCCACAGGTTTGCTCACCGTCGGTTAAGGTAATGCAGTTCTGTTCTTCACCGATGCTGCAACCGTAGTAGCTATAGCCTGCTGGTCCTTCGGCGATCGTGATATCCCATTCGTCGTTGTAGTACTGACCTAAATAAAAGTTTTTGGCTTGGGAAATGGCTTCTTCAGGACTATGGGGAGTAGTGACATTTTCCGTTGATTCGGGTGCTGCTACGTTCGGCTCCGGGGCGATCGCCGTTGGTTCTTCTACGGATGTTATCGGTTCAGTTGTCTCTGGCGTGGATGTTTCGGTTGTCGCTTCTTCTTCGATAGGAGGGCTACAGGCGGCAATGCTCAGGGCAACTAGACTAAAACCTGTGATGAGTATCCGTTTCATCCCGAAATTATCCATAAAAAAATGAGTGGTGCCGATTCATTCTTAAGCACACCTATTTCATCATTATGAAAGTCAAATTCGAGGTCGGTTGAATTATTGCAGTGTTTTGTAATGTCTAGGGGGCAAGCACAACAGTTTCGGGTGACTGGTTAACCCGCGATTTCTCTCCAACACCGTAATTTTTTATCTGTCCTAAAGTTCTGTCAGAGTGGCTTTCAGCGCTGTCACTACTTGCTCTTGCTCTGCCACACTCAGGTCAGGGAACATGGGCAGTGAAAGGACTTCGTGGGAGCACTGTTCAGAAACAGGAAACTGTCCCGACTGGTAGCCATATTCGACAAAAACAGGCTGCAAATGGAGGGGCTTGGGGTAATAGATCATTGAGCTAATCCCCTTTTCCTGTAAAGCTTGCCGTAACGTATCGCGTTTGTCGTGTTTCACCAAAATCGTGTATTGGTTCCAGACATGAGTGCCACCCTCGGGCGCTGTGGGCAACTGAATATGTTCTTCTAAACCCGTCAGCAGTTTTGTGTAACGTTGGGCGATCGCCGTCCTTTGCTTATTCCAGCGGTCGAGGTGGCGCAATTTAATACTGAGAATGACAGCCTGTAATGTATCGAGGCGACTATTCACACCCATCACATCATGTTGGTAGCGAATCTTCGAGCCGTGTTGCCGCAGCATCGTAAATTCGTTTAGTAGTTCTTCGTTGTGGGTCGTAATCGCACCGCCGTCACCGCAGCCGCCTAAATTTTTGGTGGGGAAAAAACTAAAGCAACCCACATCACCAATCGCTCCAACTTTTTGCATACCCCACGCCGCTCCCGTCGCTTGGGCACAATCTTCGATCACCTTGAGGCCATAACGCTCGGCGATCGCCATTAGTCGATCCATATTGACGGGTCGCCCGAAGAGATGCACTGGAATAATTGCTTTGGTTTGGGGCGTAATCGCAGACTCGACTTGCTCAAGATCAAGATTAAAACTTTCTGTTGTCGCATCAACAAAAACAGGTTTTGCTCCTGTCATACAAATCGCTTCAGCGGTCGCAATAAAGGTAAAAGTTGAGGTGATCACCTCATCCCCAGCGCCAATTCCTAAGGCTTTCAGCGCTAAAAATAAAGCATCTGTGCCGGAGTTGCAACCCGCTGCAAAAGGTGTTTGGTGGTAGTCCGCAAACCGCGCTTCAAACTTTGTGACAGGCTCACCACCGATATAGCGACCAGAGCTTAATATCTCTAGGACAGCAGCATTCGTTTCATCCGCGATATTCGCGTATTGTCGTCCTAGATCAACGGGAGGAATTTGGCTCATGGGTGGCGACGGTAAAGCAGTGACGTAAATATAACTGTTATAGGTGATTGGAGATTAAAAAAAAAGCAAGATGGATGAATTTATTCAGCTCGATGGCGGCGATTTGGGATGGGCCTTTGGACTTATTGGTTTGGCGATCGCCCTATCGCGGTGGCAAAAGCTAGGTCTAGAGGGACAATTCCTCATCGCAACAGGACGAACCCTATTGCAATTGGCGGTGGTGGGTTATGTGCTCGGCGCTGTGTTTGCCATTGGTCATCCGCTACCTGTGCTGGGCATTATTCTAGTGATGCTGATTATTGCGGCGATCGCCTCCAAAAATCGTCTCGGAGGAGTTGGTAATGTGCCGTTAATGTTTGGCTCCATCTTTTTTGGCTTTGCGTTGCCCCTGAGCTATGTGTTGATTTTCATCGTGCAGCCAGAACGTTGGTATGACCCGCAATATCTGATTCCGTTGTCGGGGATGATGATGGGCAATGCAATGAATAGCGCATCTTTGGCGGGTGAAAGACTCAGCAGCAAAATTAAATCTAGTCGCCTCGAAATCGAAACCCAACTTTGTCTAGGCGCAACTCCAGAACAGGCGATCGCCAATTATCGTCGCGAAGCAATTCGAGCCAGCCTAATTCCAACAATTAACGTCATGATGGTTGTCGGACTAGTGAGTTTACCCGGCATTTTTACAGGACAAGTTTTATCCGGTATCGATCCACTCAACGCGGCTTCCTACCAAATCCTCATTCTCTTCATGCTCGCCGCAACAAATATGATCAGTACTTCCCTGGTGACCGCTGGCATTTATCGACAGTTCTTTAATAGCGATGCTCAATTAGTTCTCGAATAACTCAATTCAGATGAAATTACATATTCTGAGCGACTTACACAACGAATTTGAATTATTTGAACCGCCTCAAACAGAAGCCGATGTGATTATCCTTGCTGGTGATATTCACGTTGCGAAAAAAGGGATTAAGTGGGCTTTAAACAGTTTTCCTAAAAAGCCGATTCTTTATGTTCTTGGGAATCATGAATATTATGGTCGAGCATACCCAAAACATATCAACGATCTGAAACAGCTAACTGAAGGAACGAATCTCCACATTCTCGAAAGAGATAATTTGACTTTGGGCGATGTGACTTTCTTGGGCTGTACCTTATGGACAAACTTTGAATTATTTGGCAATCCGAGACTTGCTGGTTCTGACGCAACAGCAAGAATGACAGACTATCGGAAGATTCGAGTAAGTCCACAGTACCGAAAGCTGCGATCTCTAGATACTGCAATCATTCATCGACAATCTGTTGATTGGTTGAGTCAACAAATACAAAACTTAAGAGAAAATCAGAAAAAATTTGTTGTAATCACTCATCATGCTCCTAGTAAACAATCAATTGCTGAGAAGGATAAAGAAAATATTTTAAGTGCAGCTTATGCTTCTCATCTTGATGATTTTGTTGAGACTTCAAACGCAGTAATCTGGATTCATGGGCATATTCACCACACTCAAGATTATGTAATTGGTAAAACCAGAATTCTTGCTAATCCCAAAGGTTACCCTGATGAACCTAACGCGAACTTTAAACCTGATTTTATTGTAGAGATATGAGCTTTAGTCATTCCAATAAGTAAAAGAACTGATCCACTATATTTACTACTGCCCGCCCCACTACTCCCCAAATCTCTACTGATTTATTTGCGGCGATCGCTATCTAAAAGAGCAATGAAAATTGAAGTAGTGGAGGAGAACAAATGAAATCATCAATTATCGAGCAAGTCGTTGAACAATTGAATAAAAGGTCCCAATCTCTACAGCAGCAAGTACTTCAATTTGCCCAATCGGTGGCTCAGGTAAGACGCAGTGGTACACCGGGACAAAATCTTCTTAAATTTGCAGGAATCATCCCCTCTGATGATTTGACTTTGATGGCAGAAGCGATTGAAGAAGATTGTGGAAAGGTATGTCTGAATGAGTGGTAGCTATTTACTCGATACAAACATCATTATTGGGTTGTTCGCAAACGAAGCTTCTATCATCACGAACTTCCAACAAGCTGATTCTGTTTTTATTCTCAGCATTTGTATCAGTGAACTGCATTATGGAGCACAAAAATATTGATCGATTCGTTGCAGAAGTTGAGATTTTGAGTTGTGATACTGCTACCGCAAAACAACATGGCGAAATCAAGAATCGATTGTGACTGGAAGGAAAACCGCTACCTGAAAACGATATTTGGATTGCGGCGATCGCCTCATTTCCCAGCTTCAAGAACAGGATCGGAATCAAAAAAGTTATGATGATGTGCCTAGGTTTTCTGTCTTCTCGCTGGAGATATATTTCTACGCCATGTTTACTGCTGCCCGCCCCACGACCCCCCAAATTCCTACTGACCTGTTTGCGGCGATCGCCGAACTGAAGCACGAATTAAACGCGATTATCCTTGCGCACTACTACCAAGAACCCGATATCCAAGACATTGCGGACTATATCGGTGATTCTCTGGGCTTGTCGCGACAGGCAGCGGAGACTGATGCTGAGGTGATTGTGTTTGCTGGGGTGCATTTCATGGCGGAAACGGCGAAGATTTTGAATCCCCATAAATTAGTGTTATTGCCGGATCTCGATGCGGGTTGTTCTTTGGCAGATAGTTGTCCTCCATCTGAATTTGCGAAGTTTAAGGCGGCTAATCCTGACCACATCGTTATTTCCTACATCAACTGCACCGCAGAAATTAAGGCGATGAGCGACATTATTTGCACCAGCTCCAATGCCGTTAAAATCGTCAATCAAATCCCTGCGGATCAGCCGATTATTTTTGCGCCAGATAAGAATCTTGGTCGCTATGTCATGGAGCAAACAGGTCGTGATTTATTGCTTTGGGAAGGCAGTTGTATTGTCCACGAAACTTTTTCCGAGAAGCGTATTATCGAGCTAAAAGTAGAAAATCCCGGCTCGGAAATCTTGGCACACCCCGAGTGCGAAACTCCCGTTTTGAGCCATGCGGATTTCATCGGTTCGACAACAGCACTGCTCAAACATTCCCAAGAGAGCGATCGCCAAACCTTTATCGTGGCCACAGAACCCGGCATCATCCACCAAATGGAAAAGGATAGCCCCAACAAAACCTTTATTCCTGCGCCTTCTACTGATGAGACCTGTGCTTGCAATGAATGTCCTCACATGCGCCTCAATACCCTCGAAAAATTGTATTTGGCGATGAAAAATAAAGCTCCCGAAATCACTTTGCCTGAAGCTACTTCAAAAGCTGCCCTCAAACCCATCCAAAAAATGTTAGAAATGAGCATTTAATGTTCAACATTCACTGTCCTTCCTTGGGGAAGCTTTTCGTATGAGGAAGGGGTTTCGATAGGTTACGCTACTCATTTCTAGCTCATTTAATAGTGGGCAACTTTTACACCGGGATCACTCAAATGAGATTGGTCGTTAGCTAACGTACATTCCCAGCGATCGCCATCCCAACAAAACTCGGTGACTCCACAAACATCAAAACTAAAATCGGGTTTTCCACCGAGGAAGGCGATCGCACAACCGATTAACGATTCCTTGTGACCCACAATCAATAAATTGCCAGCGTAGTTTTCCAAAAGAAGCTGCGTTGTTTTTTTGGCCCTTGCCCAGATTGCTGATTGAGCTTCAGGATATTGCGGCTGCACCAAACTTTGATAAGCCCGATCAATTAAATTTTCTACTCCAGCAAGAGGTTTATCCGTTAACCGAGGTTTTTCGGGCATCCAGTCTGGATTTTCCCATTCCCCTAAACCCGTTTCTAATTTGAGAGGAACATTATGGGCGATCGCCATACTCATCGCTGTCTGCAACGTCCGTTGATAGGGCGACGCGAAAATATGATCAATCTTTTCCTGCTTTAACCGAGTCGCTGTTTCCTGAGCCTGAATCAAACCCGCATTACACAAGGGCGGATCGTATTTAAATTTTGCTGTCGTAAACCATTGAGGCTGAATAAAATCTAAGCGGTTGCCGTGGCGAACAAGCCAGACCTTTCTCACAGCTTTGTCGCAGCGAACCCCTTATCCGGCAAAATCACCTCTAGCGTCCGTGACCACCGGGGCAAATCATTATGAACCAAATCCCAAACAAAAGCGATGTTCACAACCGAGTATTCTTCACCCATCGTGCGGGCAATTTGGTCTAGCTCATGCCAAGGCAGCTGAGGAATTTCCTTTTGTAGCTCATGGGGAATGTTTCGAGAGGCAATACCCATAATCTCTAAGCGACGAATAACCGCATCCTGCACCACAATATTTGCAAGAAAATCACTCCATGACATCTCTGAAATATAATTAATTGCCAATCGCGCCGAAATCAAAATATCCAGCAAAATAAGGGTGTGCCGATCCGCCATGAAAAACCTCGCAAGAACCTCCGTTGAGGGATCTAAATCGCTATATTGAGTACAGTGATCATTTAGAAATTTACTAGAGTTCGTAGACGCTATAGAGCCATTGTTCCTTAAAAATTTTAAGTCCTGATGAAACGTAAAACCCGCTCCCGTTACGATCGCCCAAACTATGACCGACGACAACGGTATCCGGAGCAAGACTCAGCAAAAAAGCCATTATTCAACTTTAATTATGCAACCCTTGCCCTATTTGGGGGAATTTTTGTGTTGGGGGTCACAGTCGGCATTGGCTTTAGCTCCAGTACCAATCTTAACCCGACAAGTATTGATTCCCGCCTTGAGATTGATCGCCAAGCTCCCGATGCCGAATTATGTCAGCAGTTTGGCGCTAGTGCGATTGTGACAAACATGCAGGTGTATGTCACCCTAAACCCCTTTAATGTATTCGTCACCCAACCCAAGATGCAGCCCGGTTGCGTCATCAGACAAAACAACTGGAGCATCCTCGAAAGACAAAACCTCGTCTCCTCGGAACAGGTCAACGATTGTAAGCGTCGAATGAATACGTTTGGTTATACAGGAAGTTTGCAGGGTTCTCCGAAAATTAACTGCATTTATCAAAATGATGCAGCAGGAAACCTCTTCTTGAATCAGTCTGGCAACAATGTTGTACCGGAATCTGATAGTTTCTAGGTTTTCAGGAAATGGCAGTTCGACCGATGAATCCTAGACTAGGATAAAACTATTTATTTTTGTGTGTTGAGAGGAGTATCACGATGTGTGGGATCGTCGGCTATTTGGGAACGCAGGCAGCAACGGACATTCTGGTGGGCGGTCTAGAACGTCTGGAGTATCGTGGCTACGACTCGGCTGGTGTGGCGACTGTCTGGGACGAACAGATCCACCAAGTTAGGGCAAAGGGCAAACTTTACAATCTACGAGAAAAGCTAGAGCAGCAAAAAACGCCTGCCCAAATTGGTATTGGCCACACACGCTGGGCCACTCACGGTAAGCCGGAAGAACATAATGCCCACCCTCACCTCGACATGTCCCAACGGGTGGCAGTGGTACAAAACGGCATTGTCGAGAATTATCGGGAACTGCGGGAAGAGCTAAAAGAGAAGGGCTATGAGTTCCTTTCGGAGACGGATACAGAGGTCATCCCCCATCTCATTGCAGATTTATTAAAGGAAACAGTCGGTAGTAATGAGCCGTTTCTCGATGCAGTACAAAAGGCGATCGCCCGTTTGAATGGTGCGTTTGCGATCGCCGTTATTTGTGCGGATTATCCTGATGAATTAATCGTCGCCAGACAACAGGCTCCTCTAACTCTCGGTTTTGGTCAAGGTGAATTTTTCTGTGCTTCAGATATTACGGCGCTAATTCCCCACACCAGCGCAATTTTGACCCTCGAAAATGGTGAGATGGCGCGCATGACTCCCTTGGGGATGGAGATTTACAATTTTGCAGGCGATCGCCTCAAGAAAACGCCCCGTACCCTCGATTGGAATCCCGTTGCTGTCGAAAAACAGGGTTTCCGTCACTACATGCTCAAGGAAATTTATGAGCAGCCAGCGGTTGTACGCACCAATATCGAAGCTTACCTGAACCCAGAAGCTGAGCACCCCATTAATCTATCCATCAACCCGCCGGAATTTCTCGACAATATCGACCACATCCAAATTGTCTCCTGTGGTACCAGTTGGCACGCTAGCCTCGTCGGCAAATATTTATTAGAACAATTAGCAGGTATTCCGACCTTTGTTTACTATGCGTCGGAGTTTCGCTATTCGCCATCGCCTCTGATGCCAAACACCTTAACCATTGGTGTGACCCAATCCGGTGAAACCGCTGACACGATCGCCGCGCTGGAGATGGAAAAAGAACGACGCTCCCACAGCACTGACACCAAATTTCAGCCGCGTTTGCTAGGGATTACCAACCGTTCAGAAAGTACCATTACCCAAATCGTTGATCAGGTCATGTACACCCACGCTGGCATTGAGATTGGGGTAGCAGCAACCAAGACCTTTGAAGCCCAGCTCATGAGTTTCTATTTCCTTGCGATGGAGTTGGCCGCTCGTCGGAAAACTTTAACGCCAACGGAAATCCACTCCTTAATTGACGGCCTCAAACAAATTCCTGCCCAAATCGAATCCATCCTTGAAGACCAAGAACGGGATATTGAAGAGCTTGCCCACGCCTTTGTAGACACCAGCGACTTTATCTTTATTGGACGCGGCATCAATTTCCCCATCGCCCTTGAAGGGGCACTCAAACTCAAGGAGATTAGTTACATTCACGCCGAAGGTTATCCTGCCGGGGAAATGAAACATGGCCCCATTGCCCTCCTCGATACAAAAGTGCCTGTGGTGGCGATCGCCATGCCGGGAGACATTTATGAAAAGGTCATTTCCAATGCCCAGGAAGCAAAAGCCCGTGATGCTTTATTAATTGGTGTGACCGCCAGTAATGACGAGGAAGCAGAACACACCTTTGATAAATTACTACCCGTCGCATCAGTCAATGAAGTGCTCTCACCACTGCTATCGGTCATTCCTTTGCAGTTGTTGTCGTACCATATTGCGGCTCGTCGCGGCCTAGATGTCGATCAACCTCGAAATCTCGCCAAATCAGTCACCGTTGAATAAAACATTTGGGGGCGATCGCTCTCCCAAAATCTCTTGTCTGCGCATAACACAAGTCTGGGAGAGTGATATATACTGCTTGCAAAAACTTTATAAATAGCTGGGGTCAGCTTAGAATGACTTCACAACTAACTGGTCAGACTAAAGCTCTTTCTACCTCTAAGCCCATAAAAACGTATCAAAAGCGACAAAAACTAAATTGTCTCTCTTTCTATAGTCTGAGGAAATTTAGTATGCATAGCTTTTAGTATCCTAAAACTTTTAATTCATTGCTTTATGGTAACTCTGCCAAATCCCCCCCGAACACACGCATCCTTACTAGAAATTCTGGGTCATCGCGCGCAACATCAGCCGGATCAACAAGCCTATGTTTTTCTGCAAGATGGGGAAACTGAGTCAGAACGTCTTACCTATAGTGAATTAGCTCAGCAAGCACGGGCGATCGCCGCCCATCTCAAACCTTGGGAAGGGGAACGAGCTTTACTACTTTATTCTTCTGGATTGGACTTTATTAAAGCCTTTTTCGGTTGTCTCTACGCCAAAGTTGTTGCCGTTCCAGTTTATCGGCCGAGGCGTAACCAAAAACTTTCTAGACTGCTGGCGATCGCCAATAATTCCCAAGCAAAAATTGCCCTAACTACAACCACGATTCTCCAAGAGATCGAACAACGATGGGAAGAAAATACAGAGTTATCCCAGTTGCAGGTGATTGCAACGAATACCATTGACGATAACCCTGAAAACTTCGTCCCCCAGGAAATCAAATCCGAAGACCTGGCTTTTTTACAGTACACATCTGGATCTACAGGTACACCAAAAGGGGTGATGGTCACCCACGGCAATATTATTCACAACCAACGGCTCATTCATCAGGCCTTTGGACACAGCGAAAACAGTATTGGTGTGGGTTGGTTGCCTCTATTCCACGACATGGGTTTAATTGGGCACGTTCTACAACCCTTGTACGTCGGCTTCCCCAGCATTTTGATGCCGCCCCTCGCCTTCCTTGCGAACCCATTACGGTGGCTAAAGGCGATTTCTAAATACAAGGCAACGACCAGTGGTGGCCCGAACTTTGCCTACGATCTGTGCATTAATCGTATTTCTGAGGAGCAGCTCGCAGACTTAGATTTATCGAGTTGGGATTTAGCCTATAGCGGTGCAGAGCCTGTACGAGCAGAAACCTTAGAGCGATTTAGCGAAAAATTTGGGGCTTCCCAGTTTAATCACAACTCCTTTTACCCTTGTTACGGCATGGCCGAAACGACTCTGTTTGTGACAGGCGGTCATAAGCATAAAAGCCCCGTGGTTGAAACAGTCCAACCGGAAGACCTCGCCGTTGTCAGTGAAGCAGCACCAACAGCTTTAACTGCATCGGAAAATGTGTTTGTCGGTTGTGGTCGTCCCTACATGGATACCACTGTGGCGATCGTTGACCCCAATACCTTTACCTGTTGTCTCGATGGGCAAGTGGGCGAAATTTGGGTTAGTGGTGGCAGTATTGCCGCTGGCTACTGGAATGCTCCTTCAGCGACGGCTGAAACCTTTGATGCAACTTTAGAAGAAAAAGAACAGCATTCATTTTTACGAACGGGCGACCTCGGCTTTTTCAGTCGCGGTGAGTTGTTTGTTACAGGGCGATTGAAAGACTTGATTATTATTCGTGGCAAAAATCATTATCCCCACGACATCGAACTAACAGTCCAAAAGTCTCACCCCGCTCTACGCGAAAACTGTGGTGCCGCTTTCTCCATCGACCATGGCGGACAGGAACGATTAATCATTGTGCAGGAAGTAAAGCGTACCTACCTGCGGGATCTTGATGTGGACGCAGTGGTGGGAACTATTCGTAAGGCCGTATCGGAAAATCATGAGTTGCAAGCCTTTGGCGTCATCTTGATTAAAACCGGTAGTATCGCCAAAACATCGAGCGGTAAAATCCAGCGTCATGCTTGTCGTGAGGCATTTTTAAATAATGAATTGATTGTGGTGGGGGAAAGTTTATTGGGACAAGTTACTGCTCAAAACACAACGACAGAGGATGAGGCGATCGCCATCCAAACATCCAAACTATTACCAGAACTCTGTGCGCAGATCGCTGAGGCGGTAGGTTTAACTGCAGATGCTATTAAGCCCAGCCAGGCGATCGGAACGCTGGGTTTAGATTCGATTCAGGCGGTAGAAATCAAAGGATTCGTAGAAGAGAAATTCCAACTTCCTGTTTCGATGGAGCATTTCTTTGAAGACATTACCGTTGAGGAATTAGCCAAACGTATTGTGGCGGATGCGGAAAAACCTGAAGCGGCTTCTGATTACGCGATGGTCTCTGGGGAACAGGCCCAATTGGGTTCTGATTCTACCAACGGTTCTAGTTCCAATGGTTCAGCTGAGACGGATGATATTGATCTGGATTCTCGATTAAGGCTCGCGTTCCAAAAAGATAATGATGTTCTGCAAAAAGCACGGGAATTTAATCTCCCAGATCAGTTGCGGGAAAAAGGGTTATTGCCTTACTTCCGAGAGTTAGAGCGGAATGAGGGGGCGACTTGTCTGTTTGATGGGCGATCGCTGATTATGCTCGGCTCTAACAATTACCTTGGTTTGACGGCAGATATGCGGGTTCGAGGTGCAACAGCAAAGGCTGCTTTGGTGGATGGCCCAAGTTTGACGGGTTCCCGTTTGCTTAACGGTTCTACCCATCAGCATCGAGAATTTGAAAAGCGCTTAGCGAAATTTGTTGGTCATGAGGATGCTTTAGTCTTTACGACTGGTTATCAAGCAAACCTCGGTTTTATCTCAGCATTGATGAATGAAGACACCACCATCATTCTCGATAGCGAAGCCCATGCTTGCATTTACGATGGTGCATTTATGAGTCGCTGTAAGGTGATGACCTATCACCATAATGACATGGCCGATCTAGAGAAAAAACTTCAGCAAGTGGCCGGGAAATCTGCGGCGATGGTGGCGGTTGATGGGGTTTATTCTATGACTGGAGATATTGCGCCATTACCTGAGTTAAGAGAATTATGCGATCGCTACGGTGTTGCGTTGGCGGTGGATGATGCTCACTCTCTCGGTGTGCTTGGTAAGTGTGGTAAAGGTACGGAAGAGCATTTCGACATGATTGGCTCCAGCGACATTCTCTGCGGAACATTCTCCAAGAGTCTGGCTTCTGTCGGTGGCTGGGTGGCTGGCGAGGCAAAAGTCATTGACTGGATTCGCTTTAATGGCCGCTCTATGTTGTTCTCTGCTTCCATTCCTCCCACGTCTTTGGCGGCAGCTTCGACATCCCTCGATATTCTCATTGAAGAGCCTTGGCGGGTAGAACAACTTCATAAGAATGCGAAGTATTGGAAAGATAATCTTGCCGCTCTCGGTTTTACGGTGGGTGAGTCCCAAACCCCTGTGATTAAAGTGCTTGTAGGTGATGACCTAAAATGTATGGTCTTCTGTAAGGAATTGCTTGAGGCTGGGGTTTATGTGAACTCGGCGGTTTATCCTGCTGTGCCCCGTAATCAAGCTTCTTTACGGACGAGTGTGATGGCGACTCATACCAAAGAGCATCTCGATAAAGCTCTCACAATCATTGCTGAAGTTGGTCGCAAGCTTGAGATTATTTCTTAAGATTGCTGGGTTTAATCCCTCCGGCTTCGCCACCTCCCTTT
>CAZXBK010000087.1:0-18473 GCA_964638765.1 uncultured Synechococcus sp.
CAACAACATTTTCCTGCCACCGTCGAACTCACGTTTTTTGGCATGTTGGTCGCCGTCACCATTGGCGTGGGTGTTGGCATGCTTTCCGCTTCGAGACAGGGAACAATCTTCGATATTGGTGGTCGGCTGTTTGGCATCATTACCTATGCCTTACCGCTTTTTTGGATGGGCATGGTGGTGCAACTCATTTTCTCTGTACAGCTCGGTTGGTTTCCCCTCGGCACAAGGTTCCCCTTAAATATTGATCCACCGCCCAGTATTTCGGGGCTGTATACCCTCGATAGCATTCTCACAGGCAATTTTTTGCAATTACGAACGGCTTTGTACTACTTGTTTTTGCCCTGTGTCACCCTTGGACTCTTACTGAGCGGCATCTTTGAAAGGATTGTGCGGGTAAATTTACGACAAACCCTCAAATCAGATTATGTAGAAGCGGCGAGGGCAAGGGGTATCCCCGAACGCAAAATTTTGTGGAACCACGCTTTAAAAAATGCGCTCATTCCAGTTATTACAGTGTTGGGATTGACCTTTGCGGCATTATTAGGCGGCGCAGTTCTGACTGAGGTTACTTTTTCTTGGCCGGGTTTAGGCAACCGTTTATACGAGGCGATCTCGTTACGGGACTATCCCACAGTCCAGGGAATTATGGTCTTTTTTGGGGCGATCGTCGTTGTGATGAGTTTGGTTATTGATATCGTTAATGCCCTCATTGACCCACGAATTCGTTACTAAACCTACGATTTATACCTTGCAAGCTTTCTTTTAAGATCACTAGACATATCATCTAGGTCGTTGGCGATCGCCGAGCGTTTTTGACCCAAAAACATTTCAATCAACTTTATTGAATTTATTAACCGCGATCTGACGTCACCGTAAAACTCTTCTAGAGTAAACATAGCGATGTGCAGTGGTGCAATTTATCTAGAGAAAAAATGCTGTGTTTCAATCTTGCTTGTCAAACAGTAGAGAATATTCAAGGTAGCCATTTTTGTGCTGGTTGTGGAGCGCCCCTCTTCCTAAAAGAAAAATATTGGGCGATTAATCTGCTCGGGAGTGGTGGTTTTGGGCGAACATTCCAAGGCGTTGTACAGCGAAACCCGGACGAGCAAGGACAAAACTGTGCAATTAAACAGCTGAATTTACCGACAGTCGGTATATCGTCTCGCAAAAAAATCCTTGAGCTATTTGAACGGGAAAGTAAGTGGCTTTACCAACTTGAAGAACATCCCCAAACACCAAAATTTATTGATTTTTTTACTGAAGGCGAAAACCTTTACCTCATTCAAGAATTAATTAACGGTAAGACTTTAAGCGATGAAATTGAAGAAAATATAGCGCCTAGTAGTGAAGCTGAAGTTTTAGATTTTCTCGAAGAGATCATAAATATTCTCAAATATATTCACCAATATAAAATCATCCATCGTGATATCAAGCCTGATAATTTAATTCGCCGTGAAGACGACAAAAAATGGGTTTTAATTGATTTTGGAGCATCACGGATTTTATCAGAAACGGCTTTATTAGGCGGTGCAACAATTATTGGGACACCGGAATACATGGCGCCAGAACAGAACCGAGGCAAAGTGGTTCAGGCTAGTGATCTATACAGTTTGGGGTTGATTTGTGTACAGCTGATTACTGGTCAGTCAACCCTTGATATGTTTGATTTTCATAATAACCAATGGCTCTGGACAAAGTTTATTCCCAGTGGAAAAACCCTAAGTAAATCGTTCGTTTCTTTGATTAATGATCTAATTGCTCCATCATTAGGCGATCGCCTTAAGTCTGCGATTCAAGTAGAGCAAAGAATTAGTCGGCTGCGTCGCCGCTTACAGAGTGGAGGCTTAGAAAATTTCGTGCCGCCAAATTCAGGATTAGTCACTAGAGCGAAATACATTAACCCAGTCCATCAACCTACAGTCCCCATCGCCAATCAAAAGCTGGCACTAGAGATTAATGAACAACAGCAAATTGTCAATAGAGTTCAATCTGCTCCAACACCAGAAAATAAGGAAACACTCGACTATCAAAAAGTAACGAACTTACTGAAGTGGCGACGTTGGAAAGCCGCAGACCATGAAACATGGAAACTCATCAATCAATCTGTTCAAAAGAGTGAGAGAAAATTTCTATTTCCTAAAGATTTGACGCGTATTCCTTGTGATGTATTATTCACCCTTGATCAGCTGTGGCTAAAGTACAGCAAAGGCCGTTTTGGATTTTCCCCACAGCTGAAAATATATCAACAACTCAATGGTGATTACCCTCAGTTTTGCCACGAATTAGGTTGGGCGATCGTACCAAGCACCCATAATGTAGTTAACGATTTTCAATTTAAAACAAAAGCACCACTTGGGCATTTGCCATCCCGCCAAAAAATGGGTGGATCTTCATTGTCAAAAAGCACAGAGGTCTTCTATACACACCTCTATCACTGCAAAATAAATGCAGATTTAGATACTAAATGATCAGTTTGAGAACAAAAAAAATTTAGTACCGAATTCTCCTACAATTTGCCAAGAGCTATCTGTAAATCCATCACACACGACGATAGTCTCATCCGGCAAACAGTGACTCTCCCGAACACTTTTCAAACATCGATGAAAACTCCCACCACCATTATAAATAGGAATAATAATAGATTTTTTGGAAAAAATGAGAAATTATGTGGCTTGATTGAAATGCAGATTTCCACTCTATATAAAATGCCTTAATCGAAAATAATTTTATATTCTTTTACTATGTAAGCTAACGACAAAATGCATAAAAAAAGCACATACCCGAAAGCGCTAGAAAAAGCCTTTATTTTTGCGACATTTCTCTTATTGATTTTGGCGATCGCCACACAAATCAGAGGATATCATTATTTAACCTTTAGCGCCGATGCACCATTAGATTTTGCCCGCCGATGGCGCAGCCTTCAGTATATCTATCAAGGACATTATCCCCACCCAACTATTACGCCAGACTCACCATATTTTGATCCAGTGATTGGCAGTGTAAGCTACGGCGGTTATTTCCCTTGGTCTTTTTTCTCACTGACTTGGTTCATTCCACCTTTACCTTTAGGTCTTGCCAGAACATACTTCACCCTAGTAAATGTTTTATCGATGGTGATTACGAGCTTATTCCTTTATCACAGATACAAACACTTTAGTAAATTTAGCGTAGCTTTTAGTTTGATATCAGTGTGGGCAATCTCAGCTAACTACAGAACCTTACACATTGGCCAATTAGGTATACTACTCAATGCTTTAATAATCATATTTTGGTACTTGCTTGAACGCGGGAAACTAACTTGGTCTGGAATTATTTTAGGTTTGTCTTTGATGAAGCCAAATGTGACAGCCCTTTATTTTTTTATTCCATTAACCCTCAAAAAATATCGAGTAGCAATAATTAGCATCGCATACGTTATATCAATGTCATTGCTCTTGGCAGTGGTTGTCCAAAGAAGCCCAATTGAGTTGATGCTAATTTCTTTAAGGGGTGTATCCAGCTTTGCAGCTGAGGGAGACTCATTGCTTAATATTTTTTATGACTTTGGTTTTCCTTTACCCATTGTAATTCCACTGTTATTAACTACAGGCGCAATTATCATATCTAGTCTCTTGAGTCGTATTAGCAAGCTCTCTTTAATCAATCAACTTGCCCTTGCCAGCGTTATCGGACGCTTATGGACATATCATCGTGTCTATGACAATGTAATGCTTTTATTTTTATATCTTGCGGTTCTAGAGTTAGCAATGAAAAAAACTAATATTCCCAACATTTTTATGTTGTGTTTACTAGGCTTTAGCCTCTGGATACCATTAGGATGGCGGTGGATTGATTCATCCACAATCACTCACACATTTTTATATGTTGTTTGGGTTGCCAGCTTAGTTTTCGTACTAGTGCGGAGTTCTCCTGAACCTAAGAAATTAGAACAAACTCCCACGATCTAAATAGCCATTATCAATACTCTCCCATTGTGAAATCTAGAAGACAAAATACAATTTACTTTTTTCAGAACTCAGTGTTGCGCCAAAGATTTGATTTGTTCATTGGACTTGTTGACCGTGACATGACTCTTATGTACAACCGATCCAGCCTAGGGATTGCTTGGACATTAATTAAGCCTTTAATGCAACTTATGGTATTTGCGGTGGTCTTTGGCTCTGTTTTATCGGTTGAAGTACCCCAGTATGCATCATTTATTTTTTGTGGCTTAATTTCGTGGGTTTGGTTTCACAGTTCCCTCTCGAAATCTACTGCAAGCATTATTCAGAATGGTGCTCTAATCCGGCAACCAGGCTTCCCTCTCGCTATTTTGCCGATGGTGACAGTGACAACCGGACTAATTCATTATTTACTCTCCTTGCCTATCCTTCTTTTGTTCCTTTGGGTGCAGTCAGTACAGCTAAATCAAACAGTTTTTGTGCTCCCTTTAATTATTGTTTTGCAAGCAGTATTTACTGTGAGTTTTGCCTATGTACTAGCAGGTATTAATGTTGTTTTTCGTGATACACAACATACCTTGGATGTACTGTTACAAATGTTGTTTTATCTCACAGGTATCTTTTATCAAGTCAGCTCGCTACCGGAGCCTTTTCGCTCATTCCTAGAACTAAATCCAATGTTAATTATGATCAATAGTTACCGAACTGTGTTGTTAAATGGGGAACAACCTGATTGGTTTTCTTTAGGGGGTGTGGCGCTAATCGCCATGGCATTATTACCCATTGGTTACAAAATTTTTCGGCGACAGAGTATTCGTTTTGTGGAGGAGCTGTAGATGGGTGTTGTGCTTAGGGTTGAGGACCTAGGGAAACGGTTTAAAAGATACCATCAACATAAGCCGAATACTTTAATGCAAGCGGTCCTATCGGGTCTGCGTAATATGCAGGCAGTCGATGAATTTTGGGCCATACGAAATGTGAGCTTTGCGGTGCAAACAGGTGAAATATTGGGTATTTTAGGGCGTAATGGTGCGGGAAAATCGACCCTACTCCAATTGCTTGGCGGAGTTGGTCAGGCTGATACAGGCAGAGTTCGAGTGAATGGCCGGATTGGAGCTTTGCTCGACATGGGAGCTAGTTTTCACAATGACTTGAGTGGTCGAGAAAATTTAGTGATTACGGGGATGATTGCTGGATTAACTAAGCGTCAAATTCTGTCTCGTTTTGACGAGATTGTTGAGTTTGCGGAGCTAGACCAATTTATTGACAGTCCAATGCGGACTTACAGTAGTGGCATGAGGATGCGATTAGCCTTTTCTATCGCGATTCACAATAGTCCCGATTTACTACTAGTCGATGAACATCTATCGGTCGGAGACATTGGCTTCAAGAAAAAATGTATTGCGCGAATCGAGCAGCTGAGGGCTAGTGGTTGCGGGATTGTGCTAATTTCCCAAAGTCCTGAACAAATTCAAGAGCTATGTGACAAGGCGATTTTACTAGAACGAGGTCAAATGCTTGTCTACGATACGCCTTCTGTAGTGCGGCGGCACTATGAATTACAAATGGGGACTTTTCAACGAGACGAAGAGGAAGCTATAACAGAAAACTTTTCTGGTTCTCCTCTACGAATTACAGGTGTACGGCGATCGCCTTCCCATCGTATTAATAGTGGTGATCCATTATCTATCGAAGTGGAATATTGCTGTAGCCAAGAGCTCGTCAAACCCATGTTCAGTGTCAATATCGCGAACAGCAACGGCCAAAAAGTATTTATCACAAATACGCCATTAATAGATGGAGCACAATCCACCACGGCGGAGACCGGTAAAATTTGCCTACACCTTGAACGACTAGATTTACCCAATGGCAACTACTTTATTAACTTTGGACTTCATTCCCAAGATTGGCAACAAACTTATGATTATCACCACGAAAAACATAATTTGATTGTTAAGTCTAGCGTTCAATCTAAAGGTCTAATTAATCCTCCATATCAATGGGAATATCAACAACAATCATCTGCTATAAAAAACTCTTTTTAAATATTTAGAGCGGATACTTAAAATACTCTTGATACTGACCAGCAATACTTTCAAACTGTTCATTCTCAACGTCACTCCAATTAGCTGCCCTATTCAAGGGATCAAAGTCTGACGTTTTGCGCAGTGGCTTCCAAGATACTGATTCCCCAGCTTTTCTGCCAAATGTAGAAGAACCAATTACCGGTGTATTTTGTAAAGCATACTCAAAATTATAGTACTCCACATCAAGATTTAAAAAATCAAAAATCCGCGTCAGCTCTTCTTCCATGTTTGTATATAGATCTTCATATCTAACAATCAAATAATGATCTCGATTTAGCTGTTTTTTCTGTTCAAACTCAACAAGTTCTTCGGCAGCATTTGCCCAAAGATTCATGAAGAATGTTCGATCCTGTCCAAACCAATCTTTTATATTCGGGTCTGTAGAGAATGAACGAAAATGAGATTCTACTACGGCACGACCATCACGAATGAGAATCAGCATTTTCGCTTTAGGAAAGAGATCAGTAAAAAGCTCTATATTTTTAATAGAAGGTGTTTTAATAACTAGTCTTTGATCCTTTCCATAATTCTTCTTATTTTTGATTTGTATATCGTTTAAATAATTTAGTATGCCTGACCCTAAATATTCTGCTAAATCATGATTAAAATCATTAACAACATCATCAAGTCCCATTCTTTTCCATTTTACCTGTGTCTCTTCGGCATACTGCTTTAACAAATCAGCATTTTGCAACACAAATCCTTCATAAAGGACACTTGAAGAACAATGGGGGTGTTTAATCAGTAAATTATAGAGGAAATTTGTGCCCGTGCGCTGAGACATTCCAAAAATAAAGATCGGAGATGAGTTGTAAGGTTCCATAGTTTCAGACTGAGATGTTTTTTTTGTTCTTTTAGAGAAGTATTAAAACGCTCTGTATTAAGGTTAAAATATGCTTTTATTGTCTTTAAAAAATGATTGTTTATTTTAGTATTTTTATTGCCTAGTAAATATTTGGTGACAAGAAAAATTTATATGATATTTTATCCTTCTATTTTTACAGGAAAAACCGAGGTAGCTTCAAATGGGTGCAATTATAGTAGTTTCGAATAAGAAATAGAATTCCTTTTTCGCTAGAGATTAGTGTGAGTGGCGTAACCTTCTGAAACCCCTTCCGGCCTTTCGGCCACCTTCCCCAAGGAAGGACACTAGAAACCCTCTAGAACTTATTTGGAATAACTATAAATGGGATATACACTGTAGTCTAAATATTTTGAGGTGCTTTAGTGATTGGAATCTATTTGTTTTTCTATGAAGAAAATTAATCATTTCACATTTTCTGCTTTTGTTAATAGGCTGTATTTGGCAAATGTGTAGCTCTATATATGATTGAGTGGCTCGGATTGATTTTAAGGGATTGGACTAAATACTTTTCTAAGCTGAAGATTTTGTTCTTTATTTCTGGATTGAAATCCAACAACAATGCCAGCTATACCTCCTAAAATTTGAGGACTGAACTGCAAGATTGTCACGGGAATAAATAAATCCTGCAAAGTGATGACTGTAAACAGCAAACTATTAGATAAAAGCCAAAATATGATGAAATATTGTCGCGATCGCCTATAGCCACGTTTGCCCACTTTTCCTTTTGTTCCCCAACTGACATCGCCAATATTATGTACTGCGTAAATATTTAAGAGAGGACTCACAACGGTATCGGTAATCAGCATCGGGATAAAGTATTGGGCTGCTTTTGCCGCGAGATTTGGAGAGTAGGCGATCGCACTCAAGCAGGCAGCGAGCCAACCGATACTAATGATGCCAATAGGCCAAAAGTTACCCGCCATTAGAGCAAGCAGACAAACCACAAAAATATAGACGCTAATGTAGAGGCAAGAAGCTTTTAGAAAAGATGCGGTTAGGCGTTCTGTTAAGCACAGAAAAATGCCAGCCCCATAGAATACAATTCCGATCCAAAATATCCCGTATGCTAATGCTGGCGGGAAATTGAGTTTAGCTGTTGCATCCAGTGTGATTTGTAATATGCATACGGCTCCTATCTGAGACAGAGTAAAATTAAACCACTCTAAAGAAGCCTTGGTTGCATAGAGACATAGACCCCGAAATAAATCCCATTTTTTTGTTTTTGGTGTGTGGATGGAGAGGAAAATCCGAAATATTTTTTTAAGGAGCGCAAAACGACAGGCCATTGCCCCATTCAGCCAGCGGCGACGTTGTTGCAGTAACTCAGGTAGGGTGTAGCAGGAGTCGGTAATCGTTGTTGCTTGGGGAACGTATGCTAATTGCCAATGTTTACTTGGGTTTGTTTTGAGGGCAAGGCAAAGGACACGGTCTTCCGTTAGTGCCATGTTTGCTTTGAGCATGGTGGGTTGTTGGGGCTGCTCAAAATAGGAGTCTAGGGGCGATCGCCATTCTTCTGGGGACGTGGCTGATTTTTCTGGGGTTTGGCTTAAAGCTCGCCAGCGAAACAAACTAAATTGCCCACACATAACACTGACATATCCAGAGAGCTGTTCTGCGGGACTGTGTATAAAGTTGGCAAAAGCGAAGTTTGTGTACTGCCAGAGGGATAAGACATCCCCAAAATTTCGGGGTTCTGGGGTTAATAAGCTATTCGTTGCTGCACCAACATCTGGGTTATTTTCTAGGTGAGATCTGAGTAGATAAAGTGTTTGGGCTTGGGGAACACTGCCGACATCCATTTGTACGCAATATTTTGGCTGTAAGGCGGCACAAAAAACCTGAAAAAACCACCAGTGGGAATCCAGCTTCCCTGCATTGCGCGGCTTTAGACAGAACAATACACGCGGGGTCACCATCGTCGTCGGGTGGGAGGTGATTAAGTGCTCGTGATCGTATCCCGCTGCGGTGTAAATAGCTTGCCAGTTGGAAGATGGTGCATCATCTGTTTGGCGATCGCCAACCTGTTCGTGAAGAGCCAGAGCTGACAAACGACTTTCAAACAAGTGCAGATCAACATTTGTATCTTCTGCATACTCGGCACCATAGAGTCCCAGATCAGTTAACATCGACGCCATAGAATCGGACATTTTCGCCTGTCCATCCGCAATAATGCAGACCGTAATACCCGTAGCGATATCTTCTCGACCAATATCCATCAGGTAGTTGATATTTTGCTGGATTGCTGCGAGAGAGTAAAGCAACGCCTCGCCACTTTCGTTGTAGAGGGTGATGCAAATTAATAGATCAACTGTATTTGCCAGAGCGCGAATGTCTGTTTGCCAATCTGGGGCGATCGCCTCTTTTCTGTCCTTGAACTCGAAATTCTCATTGCTTGAGACTATTTTTTTAAAACCTTTTGGCACAGCCCAATAACTAAGTTGATTTTTTAATAGAGTCACTATAAATACGAAGAAGGCAGCAACATTGATACATTCCTAAATATAGGTAGCCTTTTATCAAAAAACAAGCAACAGAAAAAATAAAAGTTTTTTTGATCTCATCATATAGAAACAGGTTTCTTACAGAGGGTAAGAGATTTTCCTTTGACTTTTCGTTACAGGACAATAAATAGCAAACATAAATTACACATTATGACTATACCGAACAGTAATAGAACTTTAGTCAGCTATGATAGTTTTCAATTTCTAGAAATGATTGTCTGAGCTGTTTTTTACATTCATGAAACCCCGTATTATTTTTACCATTGCTCCCTTTGAGGGAAATTCTGCACTCGCTCAACGGCAAGCTTTATTTTTAGAAAGTATCGATCAAGCCGATACAGAAGGCGTAATTTTGCTAGCTGCCATTGAAGAAAATTGGTCACGGGCAGGATGGCAAATCCTTCATCTGGATCGGGACGCGAGGAGCATCGGGGATCAAAAACCAAAACCTTTTTTAAAAGATCTATTTGAGCTGGGATTGTCCCACGCGGAGCCGGAAGATTGGCTACTTTATTGCAATGTGGATTGTGCGATCACCCCAGATTTATTTAGCCGGTTGAGAGCCACTCATGGCACTGTTGTGGAGTACATGCGCCAAGATGTAGACAATGATCCTCGAAATCTAACTGAATTATTTAATAATCCTCGGCAAGTATTTCCCATTGGCTTAGATGCGATCGCCATCCGAGCCGATTTTTACCAAGAAATCAAAACATGCTTACCAGATTTCATCGTTGGGGAACCCCATTGGGACACCATTTATTCTGATATGTTGCGCAGTATTATCCCTGTACAGCGTGACAGTAAAAGTCTTTATCATCCCAAACACGAACAGGCATGGAATGTTGAGTCCCCCAAGCCAGCAGGACAACATAATCAAGACTTATTTAATAACGCCATCGCATCTGGATATATCCATAAAGCTCTAATTGAAACCGAACCGCAGGTTACCGATACAGCGATTATCGTCGTTAGTTTTGGTGATGATCCAGTGCGGACACAGGCTAATACGACTGGTATTCAGCAGCAACTACAGCAAGATTTATATTGTGATTTGTATCTAGTGGAGATGTTACCCAAATCTGGGGAAAGTGCCTATTCTGAAGAGTTATTAGCACAAATTAATCATCTCACTGTACAGTCTACACCTCGCAACCAAAATCTTTTCCAAAAAGAATCTCTGATGAATTATGGCTGGCGTAAAGTTTTGGAGCGTCATGACTATCAATATTTTATTTTTACGGATGCAGATATCTATGCAGAAGATTTGAGCTGGTTCCGACAAATTCGCCAGCGTCTACAAATTAATCCTGCTGCTGCGGTGCAAGGATACCGTATTGTGCAAGATACCCTCGACCCTCAGATTCAATATAGTTCATTGGCTTCAGCCTATGTCCTCGACTACCAAACCGATTTATCTCTAAATCCGGGTTTGTGTTGGGGTTTGTCCCGCCAACTTTTGGAGATGGGGGATGGCTTTAATAGTCAATGTTTAGACTGTGCAGGAGATAGTGCTTTCGTTCGAGAATATTTGAATTGGGAGCACTTTCAATATGATCCGTACCTGGATAAATATCGATGGTTTCAGGAAATTTACCGGGAGTTACCTTATAGAGCCGAGCTTGATGGAGTACCTGTTGACATCATTCATGTACATCATGGTTATTTGCAGCAACGCAACTATTTAGGAATTCGTTATGCCATTGACGGTTTGCCGCCGATTCCGACGCTTATCGGCAAAGATGAAAATGGTTTGTCGTACTGGCGAGATGAACAGTGTGTCGAACGTCAGATTATGATGCGCACAAAAGATATGGGCAGCGAGGATGCTGTAGATCAGTTGTTTACTGAGTATGCTTATCGGCGATCGCCCCGTGATGAACAGCTAATCCCCCAACCCCAAGAGAGCAAGACAATCTTACCTGTGTCATCAGCTTTAAGATTTAATGTCGAAGAATTAAAAACGGTGATCGCCTTAGAGCAAGAACACACCCAGACCGTTCTTAATATTTTCAATCCAGTACGTGTTTTTCAAGAAGAATATGTCTGCTCTTGGTGTCAAGGCATCAAAACTATAGGCGAAAAACCCCACATTCCTATTTCCCAAACAGCGACTCGGCCAACCTTGGTACTAGAAGGCAACGGCTCACGATCTCAGATAATGTGTTGTTTGCCGCTCCGATATGATTGGGGATTTTCTGATCTGACTGATTACGAGGCGATCGCCTTTAGCATCTGCGTCCAAGAAGTCGAAAACGCACATATTTCCCTACGGCTACTTTCTAAAGATCAACATGACAATGAAATTGCTTCGGATACCGTAGCTTTGAGCAATCTAGAGTCGGGTATCTTTCAATCTGTCAATATTCCTTTGTCTTTATTTCAGCAACATGGCAACTTTCCTCTGCATCAAACTCAAAGTCTCAAAATTACAGCTAATAGCAAAGCAAAAATTCAGCTAGCAAAAATTCGTATATTGCCATCCCGACAAACAGATAATAAAACCACATCTGTATTAATAGAAAAACAAGAAATTACCGCTGTAAATCCTACGGTCGATGTAACTAACCTAGGCGACCAAAATCAAGAAGGAAACTGGCGTATTTTTGATCCGGTAAAAGTGTTTGGTTCTGAATTTCATTTGTCGTGGTGTGATGGTGTTAAAACCTTAAATAACAGCCCTTTTATTCCTATTGATCATCGTGATGAAGTACCAGTCTTGGTGTTAGAAGGAGACCAATCTTTACCCCACATTATTAGCTGTATACCGTTTCAATCAAGTTGGGAACCTTTTGACCTCACACCTTTCACTCGATTAATTTTGACTATGTATATTGATGGTTCTGTCACTAAAGATGTAACTTTGCAATTAATTGCAAAAGATAACCAAGGACAAGAATTTGGTTCTGATGTTATTACATTAGATAACTGCGAACCAAAAGCTCCAAAAGAATATATATTGCCACTAGATATGTTCAAAAAAAATAATGATTTTGAATTAAACCAAGCTCGCATTATAAAATTGATGGCAGGCAATCAAATGAAAATTGAACTCTCACAAGTGCGATTGTGTGGGTAATCAATGAATCCGCAAACTTTGAGTAACAATAAACTAAGTGTTATTATACTATTGATTTCCAGCCCTAATTTCATCTTTCGATAACCTCTTACTTGCAGCTTAATCGCGCTATTAACCATTGGTAAAACATGCACAAAATCAAAGATATTGTCGATTTAGAACAGCATAAAAACAAGGCATGGTATAAGCAGAAATACCGAATCCAAGACAAGGAAATTTTAGACTACCAATGCTATAAGTATCTCGACAAAGAAATGCGGGGACCAAAACCTAATTTGGGCTCCTCTTATTTTGCTTGTTTAGGTGCTGCTCAAACATTTGGTCGTTACTGTGAAAAGCCTTTTCCCAATTTACTGTCGAACAAACTAGGTGTAGACGTTTTGAATTGGAGTAATGGAGGAGCCGGACCATTACACTTTCTTCAAAAACCCGAAATTTTAGAGGCTGTGAATAATGCTAGATTTGCCATTGTTCAAGTACTATCTGCAAGAAGTGGTACTAGCAACTCTGTTTATGAATCACTAGGTTTAGCTAATGTTATTCGTCGTAATGACCAAAAGAAGATGCGCTCTGAAATGGTTTTCCGAGAACTAGTAAATGGGCAAGATCCCCGTGGTAAAGAGAAAGGTTTTATTGCTGACTTGATCGAGGAGACTCGTGAAAATTATGTATTTAACATGATTCAGCTTCTTGAGCAGATCAAGGTTCCAAAAATTCTATTTTGGTTTTCTGTTCGTTCGCCTCTTTATAAAGATATTGACGTTGAAAATTTAGCTATTGGAGATGATGTGGCAAACAATGATCTAACACCTTTGTTTAACGATTTTCCTCAAATGGTCAATCAAGAGATGGTGGATGTGATTAAGCTTAAAAGTAATTTATATGTTGAATGTATTAGCAGCGAAGGTTTACCTCACGATTTAATTGATTTTCAAGGAAAAAAAGTCGGAGTAAATAATTATTATCCTTCTCCAGAAATGCATGAAGAAGCTGCAGCAGAACTTTTGCCACTGTGCCAACAGCTATTAGCCACTAACTAATATTCCCCCTATTTACTTTTTCCCCTGTTTTCTTCTAATGGCACTTTTTGAGTTTTGGAATATCAATCATAATTTGCATATTGCTTGGCTTAGCTAATCTTTGAATTTCACAATTTACAAAACATTTACTTTTGGATGGTCTAAATTAAGTTAACTTGAGTTTTAAAACAACTCTGTGAAGCAATGGAATCAACAGCAATGGAAACGATAAGTACTGTTCTAGATCTAAATGTATATGGATGTCTATTTCATTTAGAGGGTGATGCTGTTAAACCCATTGAAATGCTGAAAAATGAGTTTCGTTTTTTTCTGAGTAACTCTCCGGTAACAGATGGTATTTCTATTGAAATTCTGGCTCAAGAGCCTCCCTATGGTGAGTTGCCGACCGCTGTGGCGACAACTTACACACCACGAAATATTGCTTTGACGGAGGGTGACTGTACCTACATCGCCTATAGCAATAGAGCTTTGGGGATTTGGGATCGCTCGAAACAACTATTTCGGTTGTATTCTAACGATCCGGATTATCAATATGAAGCAATTTACTTATTTTTGCTGTCGCGAATTGGGGAGTTGTTAGATGTTAAGCAGATGCATCGGATTCATTCAATGGCATTGAGCTACAAAGGGAAGGCAATTTTAGCAATCTTACCTATGGGAGGCGGAAAGAGTACGATTTGTAGTTCTCTTTTGCAATATCAAGAATTCAATTTTCTCTCTGATGATTCACCAATGATTGCAGCGGATGGTTCGATTCTTGCTTTTCCTCTGCGTTTAGGACTGCTGCCCGGTAATGAAAAAGAGATTCCTGAGCAATATATTCGTCGGATTCAGCGGATGGAGTTTGGTCCGAAGGTGCTGGTGGATTATGAGTATTTTGCTCCTCGTGTCCAACCAACTGCAGAACCTGGCATTATTTTTCTGGGGCGGCGATCGCTGAGTAATGATTGCAGGATTGAAGAAATAGGTTTGATAGAACAGTACAAATCAATTTTGGCTGATTGTGTTGTTGGTTTGGGACTATACCAAGGCCTAGAGTTTGTGATGCGTAGTAGTCCTCTCGAATTATTCGCAAAAATAGGTATTGCTTGGTCTCGCTTTAGTAACGCTCGTAAGTTATTTTCTAAATCAAAAGTCTATCGTCTTGTTTTGGGTCGTGATCGTGTACACAATGCTGAAACGGTAAGACAGTTTATCCACAAACAATTTGATGACTAATCTTTTTTAATGAAGACATCAAACAAGGATTTAAAGCTGATTAAGACTAAATGATTTGATTTTAATCACTAGTGTTTGTCTTATTTTAGTAATGCTGAGTTGACCCCTAACAGAACATATCAATCTAAGAAATTCTATGCTGAAAACCAGCGTGCAACAACTAGTGTTGTTACTTAATCGAGTACCTTTTGCACTATACATAACACGTTTGCCTTATTATGCTGCAGTTCAAGCTTGTCAGAAGCTGATGGCTCGCCATCCGTTGATTAAAGCAGCCTATGCACGTAATAGTTTCGCGCTAGGTACTTGGGTTCCAGGTCGTAGTGATATTGACCTTACAGTTAGTTGGAATAGACCTTTTCCTGAAGAAAAAGCAGGCGGAGTTGCGGAACTAGAAGCTCTCAAGCAATGGTGGAGTGACTACGAAAAATTACAACGTTTGTATCCGATGCTGGGTGAAGTCGAGGTGATTTGTACAGAGCATTTACTCGCGTCAACGCGATTTGGCATAACTGGTTTTGAAGCGCGACAGTGGCTACCTATTTATGGTTCCGATGAGATGCAATCTGGCTATTGTGGTGAGGCAAGACAGCAAGCCAAGGATCGGTTTGTTTATGCTCTTGGTGTATACCATCATCAAATGCGTGGAGTCGTAAAGTCAGCTAGTCAGATAACTTTACAACGCTACGTCAAGAAAATTTTGCGATATCTAGACCAGCCAGTTGATCAAGATACAGAACGTCGATTACGGTCTTTATCTGTTATCGACCTAGAAGTTTTAGCCATTCAGAGTCTCTCTAAACGGGCGATCGCCACAGTCGCTGAAATTAGAAAGGCGTCTCAACCGGTCTGTTTACAAACTCTCTTGGAAAATAAAAACATTAATGAAGTTGATTTTTCAGAGTTACCATTACCCATTAGCCACCCAATTCTAGAAATTTCAAATCAGCCAGAATTAGCAGAGAATTTAATCTCTATTTTTCCTGCATCTAATTACCGAAATAAAGTTTACTATCTTGTAAAAGACAGTATTTCTGATGACGATTTGAAAATTTATTTGTCGACACTAAAAGGTAGAGCGGAAGACGCAGTTGTTTTGCCAGAATCTCTCTTTATCTGTCTTTTTTATCAGGTCGATATTTTAGAATATTTAGCGCTAGCCAACCGTCGAAAGATATTATTTGGAATAGATCCTTTTACCAACTGGCCATCTTTACCTCAATCGATATTAAATAACGCAGTTGGAATTTCAGCAGCATATATTTTTTCAGTTCCCTATCAACTAGGTATTCATGAGATGTCAGAACAGACATTTACAAATTTCTTGTTTGGTTGGATTCTTCGACTAGGAAGATTTCTTGAAGACGGCGTTATGGATTTTGACTATGCCCGATTACATCAGTATTGGCAGGAAAAGCACCCAGAGCTTAGCAGAGATTTACATTTACTTAATCAAGGAAAAGTTGATCGGTTCTCATTCCTCTGTCGTATAAATGAATATATCAACCAAGGACTTTTATCTCTAAATACTTGATTGCTTCTGTGAGGAAAAAAACATAAAAGATCTGTCAATCACTTGGAATGTAAATTTAAAAAGAGCGCCCAAAAAGTAGGGACTGCAAATAAAAGCTCAGAAAAAACACTAAAAAATTGATTTACTTTTTATACATTACCTAATCTCTCGATGTCAAAACTTTCGACTTTCTAAAAAAAGATTCAAATTAAAAATCAGAAAAAATGACATTCAGATATAGCATCAGGTATTTTACGACTTAGAATTGATGTCTGGCAAAGTATTAAAGCGTTTTAAAAGCGTTTTTCTTACTGCACAATTGACATAAATTCTGGTGGCACATAATCTGTTAGCCAGACACCATTTTTACTGAGAAAAAATTCAAACCCCTTCATATGCATCGTTCGGGCGGCAATGCCTAAAACGACAACTTTACCGTGACGCTGTCCAATAACTTTTGCGATATCAAGGGTCGGAGAAAGATGTACATGGTGACGCTGCATTTTCTGGAGACCTTCGCGTTGAATGGCATTGAGAAATCTTGTTGCTGTGCCGTGATAGAGGATTTGTGGGGGAAGTTGTGGCTCTAAGGCTAAATCAATGTCAACGGAATGGCCTTGGTTGGCACGAATTTTTTGTCCATCGGCACTAAAGGCAAAGCGTTGTTTGTCGTTGGTAAAGACGACTTCTTGTAATAGACCGAGGGAAATATGACGACCAGATTTGTTGATCGCGTCCAAAAGTATTGGAACGGCAACCCAACCTTGTTCATCGAGATTAATGCCGATCGCCGCCGGATGATGTCGCAAAACATAGCTTAAAAATTTACTGGTCGCGACTAAATCTGACTGCATGGCGATCGCCTTTTTGTCTGGAGAATATCTATTGTTATCAGGCAAAAAAATTACAGTAATCGCAAATTAAATGGGTAGCGATACATCTCGCCATTTTTGGCTTTCATCGCTGCATTGATCACCACAATGACTTGGAAGATGGCGATCGCCAACATCAGACCGATTGCCAAAATAAATCCAAAACCAGTGACAAAACTAAGCAAGACAGCAAGGAAATTACCTTCTGTTGCACCAGCGATAAAGAGGAAAAAGACAAAAATCCCAATAATCACCATCAGGATGATGCTGGCAATAACGCCATAAATGGCCATTGAAATTTGGAAGTTGGTCGATTCTTTACCGTGTTCATCAACTAGTTTTGACTCGCTTTTCTTGAGATACCAAATCGCAGCAGGCGCAATGATATTTAGAAACGGTATTGCTCCAATGCCGACTAGCGACAGCGGAATCCACGCCAAACTCCCAACATGACAGGCGATCGCCCAATTCTTTTCCTGTTCTGCGTCCATCGTGGATTTTTGCCCGCTCAACTTTTCAACTCTAGGATAAATAAAAAATCTCTCTATCCCCAATCCGGACAGAGAGACGCAATATTATTTAGTCAATTCCACAAAAATTTGCTTCTTTCAGGAGAAAAAATGGCGATCGCCACAACCAAAACTTACTCTTGTCCAACATGTCTATGAAACAAAGGTAAATCTTAAGTCTCCCTTACTAAGGGGGACTTAGGGGGATTCTACGCTTCAGGCTAGACAAAAAACTATGGGAATTAAGCCGCAAATTTAATCTTGAGATAATCCTCTTCAATCTTTGCACCAGAAGGATTAAGCGCAGCCAAAGCTTGAGGCAAAACTAAATTACGACGATGATTACCGATGCGAATATTTAGTTCATCACCAGTTTTATTCAGCTGAATCTGCTCCTTCGGTATACCCGGCAAATACAGCTCAAGACTATAGGTCTGCTCATGCTGGATCATCCGCATCGTATCTTCCTTGTAATACACCTGCGTCGGATCTTCGTCACCATACAGCGTATTCTTCAGACGTTCCAATGCCTCTAAACCGCACAACTCTTCTTGATAAAGAGGTACTTCTTTAACAGGTAGCGGTAAGAAATTATCGTGAATTTCTTTCTTGTAAGTTTGCTGATTATCTTTCCATTGTTTAAAGAACGGATCTTCGACTGTTTCTGGAATAATGCGATTTGCCACAACCATATCGGTGGCAACGTTATACAAACTCAAATAAGCGTGGGCACGTAGAGACTCTTTGATCACCATCCGCTCAGGATTTGTGACGAGACGAACAGAGGTCGTGGCATTATCCGTAAGCACTTTTTCGAGGGCTTCGATTTGCTCATAGAACTCATAGGG
>CAZXBK010000088.1:0-18387 GCA_964638765.1 uncultured Synechococcus sp.
TGGCGATCACTGCCGGAATATCGTCGCGGACATGGACGCCGGGCAACAGAAATAACGGGAGAATTTGTAGCTGTATTTCCGCTTGCTCTAAATGTGGCTCCAGAAATTCGGCGATCGCCGCCACCATCGGTGTGTCTGTACATTCGAGGTAAACACCGCACACAGGATGTTCGACCCTAGCACTGACTCGCTCCATTAAGAGGTTAAATTCTTGGCGATAAACTTCGCTATAACTGCCGTGAACGACGACAACCGACAACCGTTGCATAGATCCTCAAATAGGGCGTGACTTCAGTGACAAGTTAACGATTATAGAAGCCTCAGAAAAAAATTGTCGTGTAATGGCCTAGGGCAGCAAGTTGACGGCGATAAATAACAGATATTCCAAGAAAAATAGCTTCCAAATAAATTGGTAAAAGGAAGCAATTTCCCGTTTTTGAGCGAGATTTACTTTTTGGCTACGCAAAATCAAGGCGATCGCCAAAACAATGTGTGCTCCCGTAAAGACCAACGGATTCAGACTGGTGGAGAATAGCCACACACCGCCAATCATGCCCAGGTAGCAAACGCCAATAATGCCGAGGGACAAATTAAAAATTTTGCGTTTCCCGAGCAGGAGCGTAAAGGTTTTAATGCGGTATTGCTGGTCGCCTTCCATATCCGGGACATCTTTAAAAATGGCGATCGCCACCGTAAAAACAATAATGAATACCGTCAATAACCAAACAGTTGGAGTGATTACGACAGGCTGGCTAGAAACATCCCGAAAATGAGCAAAGAGTCCGAGATTTACCACAACGCCCCGCACCGTAAAAATACACATCGCAGCTAGAAGCGGAAACCGTTTTAGGCGCACGGGTGGCAGAGAATACATTGTGCCAATGGCGAGACTACTCACCACCGTCACCATTAGCCATAACCCACTAAAAATACTTAAAAGTAAGGCGATCGTCCCGGAGAGGAGCACAATGAGCCAGCCAGTTTTCACCGAAAATTCCCCCGCAGCAACGGGTAAATGGGGTTTATTGATTTTGTCGATGTCGATGTCAGTGAGTTGATTTAACCCAACAATAAAAACATTGCCACCGAGACAGGCGATCCATGCCGTCAGCACAGACCAACCGTACAGACCAAATAGTTGCTCCGGTGAATTGGCGAGGAAAGCCAGCGCCCAAACACTTAAGCTTGTGCCGATAATGGTGTGGGGGCGGGAAAATTGCCAGAGCGATCGCCAAAACGGTTTACGAAGAGATGGGGAATTCACAGACAAACTTGGCACCTTCAGGAAAATTAGGTTCACACCAAATCTTACCGCTATGTTTTTCAACGATGATCTGGTAGCAAATGGAGAGTCCTAATCCTGTGCCTTTGCCGACAGGTTTTGTGGTGAAAAATGGGTCAAAAAGCTTATTACGAATCTTTGATGGGACTCCCTTACCATCGTCGGCGATCGTGACTCGTACAGAGTTTTCTGCCGTTTGACGAGTGCTAACCCACACGGTACCGGGGCGATGGGGATTCGCTTCGTAGAGTTCATCCAGCATATCCATCGCATTTGCGAGGAGATTCATAAAGACCTGATTGAGCTGGCTGGGGTGACATTCGATTAAAGGCAACTCATCAAAGTCTGTCACAACTTCAATAGGTTGTTGTCCGGGAAAACGCTCGATACGTCGCTTCAGGAGCATTAGAGTACTTTCAATGCCTTCGTGGAGATCGACTTCCTTTTGGGGAGCTTCATCTAAACGGGAGAAATTACGTAGGGATAACACAAGGTTTTGGATGCGCTCGCTACCGTGACGCATGGATTCGAGAATGCTGGGCAGATCTTCAACGATAAACTCAAACTCTAAATCCTCAAGGCGATCGCTAACCTCTGGGGGGGGTGGCGAGACATGCTCTTGATAGAGGTGAATTAGCTCAATCAGATTTTCGGTATATTCATCAAGATATTTTAGGTTGCCATAAACATAGTTAATGGGGTTGTTGATTTCGTGGGCAACGCCTGCAACCATCTCACCGAGGGAAGACATTTTCTCCGACTGAATCAGCTGGGTTTGGGTTTGCTGTAGTTCTTCTAAAGTCAGGGTGAGAGTATTGGCAAATTCTTGTAATTCAGCTTGGGACTCCCGCAGGGCATCTTCCGTCTTTTGGTGCTCCCGTATCTCAGCCTCTAGATTTTTATTGCTGGCGCTTAGGGCGTGGGTGCGTTCAATGACTTTAAACTCTAATTCAGCAGCGAGGGTTTCGCTCCGCTCTAGGGCCCCCTGCAACCGCTCCATTACTTTGTTGTAGCGTTCTGCAATGACACCGACTTGGGTAAAAGGCTCAACGGGCGCCCGCAAACTCATATCTTTTGTTTGAGCCTGCTCCTCCATAACCTGCATAAGTTCGTAGATATCGGTATGGGCATGGTGCTCAGTCAGGTTTAGACCAAGGCGCTCAGCCTCGACAGACACTCGTAGCGGGAAAAACCGTCGCCACAGGGCAATCAGCACATAACTCACCCCAAAAGACCAGACAAAGGCGATCGCCACCCCAGAGATTTGAATCCATAGTTGTAGTAGACGACCGAGGGGTAATAGCTCCGCTTTACCAAATAAAGCCACACATAATGTGCCCCAAGCTCCCGCAAAACCATGTACCGGAATCGCGGCGATCGCATCGTCGATTTCCCAAGAATCTAGCCAGTATTCTCCGAGCAGCATCACAGCTCCTCCCGTACCACCAACCACTACGGCTATCGGTGTACTGACGATGTGACAACAGGCTGTTATTGCAACTAGTCCCGCGAGGCAACCATTAATTAAAGCCTCAACTTCAATATTTTTTGTTTGAATTGCCCGAATACCACCAGCACTGATTAGCCCGGCCACACCCGCCATTAGCGTGTTGAGCAAAATCAAAGGAACTTGGTCGTTAAAGGCTAAGGTACTGCCCGCATTAAAGCCAAACCAGCCGAACCACAGCAGCATAGCTCCTAGGACAGACATGATTAGATTTGAGCCGTGGATCTTACGGGATTTCCCTTCGTCGTAACGCCCAGTACGGCTACCGAGGTGCATTAATGTCGCCAGAGCAACCCATGCCCCAATACTGTGGACAACGGTAGATCCCGCAAAGTCAACAAATCCCAGTTTGCCGAGCCAACCTAAGCTGGCCGCCGTATCTAGCCCATTCCACGCCCAGTGCCCAAACATCGGATACACCAAACAGGAGATCATCATGGCGATCGCCAAATAGGCTCTAAATTTTGTGCGTTCGGCGATCGCCCCAGAGACAATAGTGGTGGCAGTGCCACAGAACATAATCTGAAAAAAGAAAAAGGCAATACCTTGAGGATCTTGCCAATCATGGAAAAAATAGCTTTGTCCCCACCAGCCCGTCGTCGAGAGACCAAACATTAAGCCTTAGCCAACCGCCCAAAAACAAAAGGCAGAGACAGCGAAATCTGCTAAATTCTTAACCGCAACATTAATATTATTTTTGGAGCGCGTCAGACCCGACTCTAAACACATAAAGCCTGGTTGCATCAAGAAAACCAAGCAAGCGCAAATTAAAATCCACAGACTATCTACCATCTAAATGCCTTTGATTTTCCTTGCAATATCCCTGCACCCTGTCGTTGAAGAGACAGTCTAGGAATTTCACCCTATTCTTTTTCATACAGAAATTAAGTGAGACAGGATAAATCCAACGATTTTTTAATTAATTTCAATCAAGCTTAGTACAACTTCTTTCAATACTCTGTGCATTTCCTGTCAATTTTAGGACGCCCATTTACAAAACTATGACTTCCCCGCTTTTTTTGACTCTGCAAGACCGTATTCAAGCATCGAAGAAAAAGGCGATTTCCTTTGCTGAATATATGGATATTGTGCTCTACGATCCTCAGCAGGGTTACTACAGTAGCGGCAAGGTAGAGATTGGCAAACAAGGAGATTTTTTTACAGCATCCTCTTTAGGGTCAGATTTTGGCGAGCTACTCGCAGAACAATTTCTCGATCTACATAAAAAAATGGATCTTGAGACCTTTCAGATAGTGGAAGTTGGGGCAGGCAATGGTCAATTAGCTCGCGATATTTTGACCCATTTAAATAATAACCATTCTCACTTTTCTGGAATCCTAGAATATATCATTGTTGAAAAATCTCCTTCACTTATTCAACAGCAACAGGTTCAATTGCAAGATCTGGCTCAAGGTATAAAAATCACTTGGTCTGACTGGTCGGCGATCGCCCCAGAAAGTTTGCAGGGCTGTATTTTTAGTAACGAACTTTTTGATGCTTTTCCTGTTCATCGTGTCGTGGTTCAAGGGGGAATATTGCAGGAAATATATGTCACTTTAGATCCTCATTCTTCTACAGGATTAAAAGAAATCTATGGTGAATTGTCGGATCCTGCTATTGGCACTTATTTCGAAAGTCTAGGAGTGGCGATCGCCGACTATCCAGAAGGTTTCCAAACAGAAGTTAATTTACAGATGTTTGATTGGTTAAAAATTGCCTCATCCAAACTAAATACTGGCTACATTTTGTCCATTGATTATGGTTATCCGGCGACAAAGTATTATCATCCCCAACGCTCCCAAGGAACGTTGCAAGCCTATTTCAAACATCGCCACCATAGCGATTTCTATAGCAACTTAGGACAACAAGATTTAACAGCTCATGTGGATTTTACGAGCTTACAAAAATTTGGGGAAAGTCTCGGTTTAAATACCCTAGGATTAACCCAACAAGGCTTATTTTTAATGGCGCTAGGGTTAGGCGATCGCCTGAATGAATTAGCAACAAATCCTCGAGATGTGATGAGTGTTCTGAGTCGCCGCGACGCATTACATCAGCTCATTGATCCCATGGGGCTAGGCAAATTTTATGTCCTACTCCAAGGCAAAAATCTTACCGAACAGCAATTACAAGCTCCACCAAAAGGTTTTGCCCACCCTGTCTAGTTTTGCCCTAACCTAGGTAGCGGAAGAATTACCGAGATTTCCTGCCTATGCGTCCCGTTTTATATCTTGCGATTACGAGTCACGGATTTGGTCATGCGGTGCGTACTGCCTCAGTGGCGGCAAAGGTGCAGGAGCTTTTGCCAGAGACGTTACTTGTCTTTGTCACAACTGTACCCAACTGGTTAATCGCAAGTTATATCAAGGGCGACTATATTCAGCGGGCAAAAAAGCTTGATGTGGGGGTCATTCAGTCCGATAGCTTTACGATGGATCAGCCTGCCACACTGGCAAAATTACAGGATATTCGTCACCGCGCGGATCGCATAATTGCTGCTGAAGTAGATTTTTTAAAACTCAATAAAGTGGGCTTGGTACTGGCTGATATTCCACCCCTCGCAGCTCCCATTGCCCATGCCGCAGATATTTCCTGCTGGTTTATGAGTAATTTCGGCTGGGATTTTATTTATCGCGATTGGGGTGGGGAATTTATCCCTGAAGCGGACTGGATTACAGCAAATTATCAAAAGGGCGATCGCCTATTTCGGTTGCCTTTGCATGAGCCGATGACGCAATTTTCTGAAATTACCGATGTTGGTTTAATCGGTGGTTCCCCCAGTAAAGATCCTAAGGTTATGCAGGAAACTTTTTCCCTGACCAAACCAAAAGAAAAAACCATCTTATTAACCTTCGGCGGGCTGGGGTTAGACGGTATTCCCTACGACGCACTATCGAAATTCCCTGGCTACCAATTCATTACCTTTGATCGCCAAGCACCGGATTTAGAAAATCTTTGCAAAATTACAGACGTGGCTTACCGTCCTGTCGATTTCTTTCCCCTGTGTGATCGCCTTGTCTCGAAACCCGGTTTTGGCACATTTGCAGAGGCAATGCTCCAGGATTTACCGGTGGCGACTTTACCTCGCGATGATTTTGCTGAAGGGACTGTTTTACTTGAAGGTCTACAAAAATTTAGCCACCACCAAATCCTCAATCCCACAACGTTCAGTCAAGGCAATTGGGACTTCATCCGCGAAACCCCCATACCGCCAACAGGCGATCACCCCATTGATAAATCTGGTGTCGAGGCGATCGCCAAGAAAATTGTGAATTATCTGAGCCAATAACTCCCCAAATTCTAGGGTCGCTCCGACATCCGTAAAACTCGCGGTTTCTCTTTATCAGGTTCCGCTTCGTTAACGATAGGCGTTACGGGTTCATTACTGTGGGAACCTTCTAACCAAAATTTATCCTCACGGAAAAACGTATCGAGTAGCCCTTGCCACGCCTTTGGATACTCGGAGCGATAGGTGGCGAGAAGATTAACGGTGTCACCCCACAACCCAAAGAATGCTGATACTTGAGCCAACTCAAGAGCGATTTGACCACGTTCAATACTGAGTCGCGTAAGCTCACCAGAACTTGCATTATTGGAGGTGGTGAGAATGTTTTCGATTTGATCCCCCAACTGGTTGTAACGCCGCCACAACTTAGCATGGTGGTCTTTAAGTTGTACTTCAATCCATGCCAATGTCTCTGGTTGACCGCCGTCAGAGAGAGAACCGCCGAGAGCCTGACGATTTGGCAGCGTCAAAACTGACTCATTCTGCAGCAGTGCATTACGTAAGGCTTGAATCGTGGTTGTTTCAGTGTCTAACGCAATTTGAGGAAGCGTTTGACGGCGTAATTCACCGTAGAGATAAACGTCAGTAGAACGATCCCGCTCGTCACAGGTTAACGTCAAATCCCACAAATATTTGTTACCGGGTTCTAGGGCATTTTTTGGCAGTGTAATTTGAATAAAACCTTGACGACTACTGATGTCATTGATTTCTTCGTAATGCTCTAAAAATTCTTGCTTATTCCTTGCGGTCAGTTTGTCGAAGCTTTCACCTTGTTTGAGAATACTAAACTCAGCTCTAACGGCGTTATTGGCTGGAATATAAAACCACAAACTAATTTCTGATGACACTGTATCGGCGATCGCCTCACCTCCAGCAACGGGCAAAATACCTCTAAATTGCTCAACAGCCTCTTGTTCAATGCAGTAGCCGCGCCTAATCCGATTTGGTGTTGCTGGCATACCAGACTCAGGCACTGGCAAATAAAGGCCACCGCCACCGACTGTACCATCGCGGTCTGGACTACCATTATCCCGGGGAGGCAAAAGATCTATATCTGGGGATGGCAAGGTATTGCGTGTACCACCGCCAAGTGTGCCGCTTTCATCAGGCTGACCGACATCCTGTGGTGGAAATTGCGCTAGATCCATTAGTGGTAAACCAGTAGCTGTAACCGCTTCCTGGGCATAGCCGAGACCGAGGGTCACAAGAACAAATTTCCAACTGATGTCGTGTTTTTTCATGGAGTCAGTCCCAAAAAATAGGTGAGATGCAAGAACCGTGAACGTAGAAGTTTGACACTAATACCTTCTTTGTTTTGTTACCAAATTCGGTAAATTTATGGATTTTTTAAAGGTTTGATAAAGAAAAAGAACGATGACCAGTACCAAAAAGGCGCAGCATTTGACTGCCGCGCCCGTTAGCTAAACTGCCGTAGAGCTGTAAATTGCCGATTAGGATTTGCTTAGGAGACGAATAATTAGGTCTTCTTCCTCAACGGTACTAGGATCATCTGCCGGGAAGAGAGCTTCTAAGAGAGATAGCCAATCGCTGGGATATTCGTCACGATATTCTGCAAGGAAGTCAACAGTATCTCCCCAAACCCCATAAAAAGCTGAGAGTTGAGCCAGTTCGAGTACCATTTCGCCTCGCTGTGCTTCTAGGGCTTGAATTTCGGCTTGGTTAATACCGGGATTTTGCTGTGCCTTTGCCAATGACTGATTGAGCTTAGCGTAGTCGTTACGTAGTGCATTGAAATGGTTGAGAAGGCGATCGCTGACCATTTTGACGGTGGTCGCATCGCGGCTTGAACCGAGAGCAGTAGATAACTCCTGTGCTTCAGAAGCAGCTAACGAAAAATAGGAATCATTACTAACCAGTGCTGTCGCCAAAGTATCGAGCAAAGCTGGCTCGTTAGGCAACATCATCTGAGATATATTTTGCCGCTCAACGGAACCGAAAAGGTAGATATCAGCACTACGATCAATTTCGTCGCAGGCAAGGGTCAGATCCCACCAATAGGCTTGACCGGTTTTGAGGGTATTATTGGGCAGCTCAACGTTCATTAAGCCAGATTTTTGATTGATGTCGTTAATGACCTGATAGTGAACTAACGCATCGGTGTCGTTATTTTGGGCAAAAACACTAAATTCCGCTCGCACCGCATCATTTTCTGGCATGTACCACCAGAAATTCAAATCTGTGGAGACTGTGCTGGCCGTTACTTCACCTTGGGCATTTACCGGTAAAACAGGACGGAATAACACTTTTGTTTCGCGATTAATGCAACCACCGCGCTTACCACCGCCAGCGGTACTGCCCGGTTGTCCCCGGTCTGTTTCTGGAAAGAGACTAAGATGTGTTGCTTCAGGAAAAGCAGTCATTTCAGCCTGATGGGGAATAGCGGCGATCGCAGGGTTGAGACCGACCCCAAATCCTGCCAAGATCAAGAAAGATTGCCACGAGAAATTGAGCTTATTCATAATTCGTTGTAAGTGCCCGCCGGGCGGACAAAACCCTTAAACATTAATCACAGTGAAAATTAACGGAGGATAGACCGAGGGAAGATCAGACTTTGGGGTACAAAATCTCTCTTGAAACTAGCTTTCCGAAGATAGAGCCGCCTCATAAAGATCAGGCTCTGGCAAACCGTGGGATGCCACTACAAAGGGTAAATTTGCACCTTGCAGCCCCCGAGAAATTCGTTCCGGTGTCTCAGGAAAAATGACGAACAGAGGATGAATTTGTTCCGCAGTTTCACTGAACATGTGACTCTCTTCTTCGGGCATGAGCCACTGGTAATCCTGATCTAGATTGACCTGAGTATGACGCCAGCGCAGCAGCAGCTCGGAGAAGTCTTCTTCCGGACGATGGATAAACACCATAATTTCTACGTCTAGCTTGATTTTCCACTCGGGGTCACACATTAGGATTGCGAGATCACAAGGCAAAATCTGGGTTTTTGTAATTTTTTTTGATGTGTGGGCGTGGGATTGTACATCTTCGGTTTTCAATCGAGCCGCTGGCAGTGGGATAGTCACGAGACTACTTTCTGGACGGCGCATACTCGGAATTAGCGACAGATAAGGGCGATGCTGCTTCAATAGGGCGATCGCCTCTGAACGTTCAGAATATTTAGCTAATAAAGCCTCGTATTGTGACTGTTTAACTGCCATAAAAAAACATAAAAGGTATTAGGTGTGCTCAATGGAGAAAAAATCCTGTCTTTGTGTCTATTTTCTTTAGCCCAAAGTTTCGAAGACCTTAAACATCGGTAGATACATAGAGAGTAGAATCACACCAACCATACCCGCAATAACAACCATCATTACAGGCTCAAGGATACTGGTAAGCGCTTTTACTGTTTGCTCTACCTCATCCTCATAGAAATCAGCAACCTTCATCATCATGCTGTCAAGTTCGCCTGTTTCTTCGCCAATCGTCATCATCTGAATTGACAAAATAGGAAATACTTTATCTCGGTCTAGTGCGACACTCAGCATGCCGCCTTCTTGGATTTCTTCTTTGGCTTTATTAATCGAGTTAGCGATCACAACGTTACCGGCAGTGGCACCGACAATATCGAAGGAGTTCAAAATAGGTACACCAGAACGCGTCAAGGTACCAAAAATTCGACAGAAACGAGCAACAGCATTTTTTTGTAGCAAATCACCGATTAACGGGAGCTTCAGTAACAGCGCATCAATTTGCCAGTGACCAGCAGGCGTTTTGTAATACTGGCGGACAGCAAAAAAGAGGATATTGGCGCCAATAAACATTAGGATGACATTCCCAAAGGGCATGGGAATTAATCCTTCGCCAGTACGTAAAAATTGGCTAATGGCCATCATCACAAGGGTTAAACCAGGAAGCTCCGTACCAATACTGGCAAAAATGTCCGCAAATACCGGAATTAGAAAGACCGTCATACCAAAAAACACGGCGATCGCCAGGAATGCCACAGCCAGAGGATAGGTCATGGCTGATTTGATCTGGTTTTCCAGCTTTGCCATGTCCTCCAGAACTTTAGCAAGACGGTTAAGAACCTCGTCGAGTACACCACCTATCTCCCCTGCTTCAACCATACTGACGTAAAGGGTATCGAAGCATTCTTCATGGGGGCGCATGGCATCGGATAAGTTAACACCTTGCTGCACCTCGGTTTTGATTTTGCCTAACGCCTTACGCATTTTGTAGTTACTGTGGTTTTCACCCAAAATACTCAAACATCTGACGATCGCCACACCGGCATTGATCATCACTGCAAATTGTCTCGAAAAAACAGCTTTATCCTTAACTGTCACCTTCGAAAGAGCTTCTTCTAGAAAAGCTAGATCAATCTCCCCCGGTTTCATGACTTTGCCTACATCTGAATACTGGGCTTCCAGCATGGTGCGGGCTTGCTCGGCAGAGTTTGCTTCAATTTTTTGTTTAACTTTTTGACCGTTACGGTCGACAACCTGAGCAGTGTATACAGCCATTGTTCTAATGTGCAGTGATGATCTATGGGTAAGAAATTAGCGGAGTGAACGGGTCTCAACGGGAGACTGCCATGTTGCACAGTGAGGTTGTGTTTTCAGACTTACGACTGTGCAAAAAAGTCTACCGTCGTCTCATTTTGGCACCGCCGCCCCCTAATGCGCCACCAACTAGACGCTGAAGTTCGTCAGGTTTGCCGCTCTTTGCGAGTCCTTCTTCAAAAGTGATTGCGCCCGCAGAAACGAGTCCAGCCAAAGCTTGCTCCATTGTCTGCATGCCTAGTTTCATTCCCGTTTGAATCGCGGAATATACCTGAGCTGATTTTCCTTCGCGGATCAGGTTGGCGATCGCCGGTGTAACGACCATAATTTCCTGAGCCATTGCTCGGCCAAATTCACCCGGCTTGGGATTCGCTTTTTGTACAAGACACTGACTAAATACCGCTAACAGAGAGTTGGAAAGCATCGCCCGAATTTGAGGCTGTTGAATCGGCGGGAAAACATCCAGCATCCGGTCAATCGTACTGGCAGCCGAGTTTGTATGGAGCGTACCGAAAACGAGGTGTCCTGTTTCAGCGGCGGAAATTGCCAATGAAATCGTTTCAAGATCACGCATTTCACCCACGAGGATAATGTCAGGATCTTCACGTAAAGCCGCCTTGAGCGCATTCGCAAAACTCTTGGTATCTTCACCTTTTTGTCGCTGGTGAAAAAGACTTTTATTGTTGGGAAAGACGTATTCAATCGGGTCTTCCACCGTCAAAATATGCTCTGCACGAGTGCGGTTAATTAAATCCAGCATTGCCGCCATTGTGGTGGTTTTACCGGAACCTGTTTGCCCAGTGACCAGCACCAAACCACGGGGACGTTCTGCCATTTCTCGCACAATGTCTGGCAGACCAAGCATGTCAAAATTCGGGATTTTCGATGACAAAGCCCGCAGACAAGCCGCATAACAGCCGCGCTCACGATAAACATTAACGCGGAATCTTGCCAAACCCTTGACACCATAGGAACAATCTAATTCCCAGTTTTTCTCTAGATCCTTACGCTGTGTCCCGTTGAGCATACTGAAGATGAGCTTTTGTGCTTCTTGGGGCGATAAAGGTTCATCGTCGATGGGAGCGAGTTTACCGCTGACTCGAAAATAAACGGGAGCACCCGCTTGAATATGCATGTCGGAACCTCCCATTTCAACGAGCTGTTCCATCAAGTCCTCAATCATTAAATCCATGAATTTTTTACTCCTCTAAATGCAGCTTGCTTGGTGTTGTTAAAAATTAGAATGTGTTGTTGACAAATCTTTGGTTTAATTGTGCCCAGTCCATACTGGAAGCTCGACAGAACATGCTGTAGAGCCGTTTTGGCAATTAAAAACGTGGCGTCATGCAGTAAGGACAATCTACCCATTCGGGCTGTAGCTCAGCCTCACAGGTACTACAGGTTAGGCCTGTTTTACGCTTTGCCTTTAGTTCTGCTTCTAGTCCGGAGTCAGTAAAGGTGACACGCTCGACCTCTTCAAAGGTTGTGTAGCCTTCTTTTACGAGGTCAAGGCTATAAGCCAAGATACTAAGCATGCCTTCTTGTACTGCGACCTCTTTAATCAAATCTGTCGTTGCACCGCTATTAATCAGAGCTTCAATTTCTTCGCTATTGCGCATAAATTCGTAGACACCCACTCGACCTTTATAGCCACCACCATTACATTTGGGGCATAGCGTACCGTTAGCACGGGCTTCTTGGATTTGATCGTTGCTTAGGGTATTAGCTTTATAAATTGTCATCTCACTATTCTGAGAAGCAGCCAAACCAAAACGACCAAGTTCGTCAGCTGTGGGCTGGTAAGGAATGCGACACTCACTACAGACGCGACGCATCAGACGTTGGGCCAGTACACCGAGAAGAGAGCCGGAAATCATAAAGGGTTCAACACCCATCTCATCGAGTCGGGCGATCGCCCCCGGTGCATCATTGGTATGCAGCGTTGTTAAAACGAGGTGACCCGTTAATGCCGCTTCAATCGCTGTTTTAGCTGTTTCCTTATCGCGAGTCTCACCAACCAGAATCACATCCGGGTCTTGACGCATAAAGGCTCTAAGAATTGAGGCGAAGTCCATACCCTTTTCTCGGATGACCTGTACCTGAGTAATACCAGGCAATGAATACTCAATGGGGTCTTCTGCCGTGCTGATATTGACACCAGGGTTATTGCGTTCAGCCAGAATCGAATAAAGCGTGGTCGATTTACCGGAACCAGTTGGCCCCGTCACCAAAATCAAACCGAAGGGTCGTTGGGCCATCTCCCGTACTTGAGCCAGAATATCTGGATTCGTAATCAAAATATCCAAACCAAGTTGGGTCGAAGAGTTATCTAGGATCCGTAAAACAATTTTTTCTCCGAAACGACTCGGAAGGCTGTTGACACGAAAATCGACTTTTCGACCTTTGAAGACTCGACGAATTCTGCCGTCTTGAGGCATTCGACGCTCCGCAATATCCAGCTCCGCCATGATCTTGAAACGGGCGGAAACGGCCGGAATAATTTTTTTCGGTAGTGGGTCAAAAGCATATTGCAAAACGCCATCTTTCCGGAAACGAATCCGTAAATCTTTCTCTTGAGGCTCGATGTGAATATCGGACACACCTTCTTGCAAAGCCTTTAGGAGAATCTTATTAACAAGCTTAATGACTGGCGCTGAGCTCGCCTGATTTTCATTCATCAGGTCAGCACTTTCGTCGGCTGCCTCATTTAAGTCATCTTCATCGTCACCAAGATCTAAATCATCTAATTCAACAGCTTTACGCATTTGAGCGGCTTCTGCTGCTTGCTCCGCTTCTTCTTTTTCGTCGGCTTGTTGCTGAACCTGAACTTCTAAATACTCATCAAGAATACGGCGGTAGTCTTCGTCTGTAATAACGATGCGCTGCATTTTAATATTTTGCAGCCGAAACAGGCGGTTGATATCGTCTTGGGCAGCAAGGTTGTCAGGATCAACCATGGCGACGACTACTTCTGGCTCTTCTGTTCCTTCAACACGGCGTAGGGGCAAAACCTTGTGGCGACGACACAATTCGATAGGAATGAGGCTATTGATCAGGTCTCCCATTTGGCTACTATCAATATCCTGAATCTCAGGATCAATTGAATCGACACCATAGAGAATCTTTAGCTCAAAAAGATGATGTTTTTTGTACTGTCGAACAAGTTCAGGGGAGAGCGCTTTACCGGTAAGCTCTTCAATAACAGAGGTAAGGGGACGACCGCTCCGGCGTGTTTCAACTAAAGCCTTTTCCATCTGCTGGTGGTCAACTACTCCAGACTGGATGAGTTTGTTGCCAAAGGGGGAGAAATCGTTGCGAAGGGCTAAAGCTCGTTTCCGTTTTGGGAGGGGCGATTGAGTCATAGATTGTTACCGGGCAGCACAGCAAGCGTCTGGGTCAGTTTTTTTGAATTGTAATTGTATTTTTACAATTCGCCTGCATTTAAATTGTTCCCTAAAAGTATCTGTAAATAGCTACGTTTGGGTCAATTTTGATACAGACTCGAAGATCGTTGTTTAAGATTTCAGAAGTGGTGAGGCAAAGCGTAGCCAATGCCTATCCCAACCCAATATAACTGTTGCTCGAATTTTTGCTTTCCTAATCAATCTTGTGTTCAAGATTTTTGAGTGGCAATGTTACATTTGGTAATGTTGATACCTAATCTCCACATCTTGACTATTCTTTTTCTGGCGATCGCCGTTAGGATACAGAACAAGTGTGGGAATGCTTGTAAATTCAAGAGCATAATATTCTCTTTCCCGAATTAACCGAATCAATATTATCTAGACGACCATGGCAGAAGACGCACAAAACTTAGAGACATCCACAGAAGACATCAAGCAGAAATCCGAAGCCGTAACCGAAGAAACTCTGGACCAACCCGATAGCAGCGCTGATGTAGAAGCCGATGTGGATAACAGCGAAGATATTGAATTTGGTGAAAGCGAAGACGACACACCTTTAGACAGTTCGGAACTTGAAACAGTTATCACCGCTCTTCAGCAGGAAATCACGACACTACGCCAACAGCTCACGACCCAAGGACAGCAAGCCGACAATTTCAAGGCACAATACATGCGCATTGCCGCTGACTTTGAGAATTTCCGTAAGCGTACCAGCAAAGAAAAAGAAGAAATGGAATTGCGGATTAAGTGCAATACTGTCAACGAAATCCTAGGCGCTGTCGACAATTTTGAGCGAGCCAGACTGCAAATCAAGCCTGCCAATGATGGCGAAATGACCATCCACAAAAGTTACCAAGGTGTTTACAAGCAACTTGTTGAAGGCCTGAAAAAAATTGGTGTTTCCGCAATGCGCCCAGAGGGAGAAGAATTTGATCCCAATCTCCACGAAGCTGTTTTTCAAGAGCCCACTAGCGAGTACCCAGAAGGCACAGTGATTGAGCAAGTGGTGCGCGGCTATTTGCTTGGCGATAAAGTTTTGCGTCACGCGATGGTGAAGGTTGCAGCAGCCCCCGAAGAAGATACACCTAGCGAAAATTCAGAGGTAGAAGACTAGAACCTTAGGCTTCGCTTGATCAGCTACCGACAACTAACTCAGACACCACTTTCTAACAGCAAGCTTTCTATCACTAAACCATGGGTAAAGTAATTGGCATTGACTTAGGCACCACAAATAGCTGCGTTTCTGTTCTAGAGGCAGGCAAACCGATGGTAGTGACCAATGCCGAAGGCGGCAGAACAACTCCTAGTATTGTTGGCTTCGGGAAAGGCAATGAAAGGTTAGTTGGTCAATTGGCAAAGCGCCAAAGCGTAACGAACGCCGAAAATACCGTTTATAGTATTAAGCGCTTTATTGGCCGTCGTTGGGATGATACTGAGCGAGAAAGATCGCGCGTTCCATACAATTGCGTTAAAGGCAGAGACGATACCGTCGATGTTTCCATCCGTCGTCGTAGCTTTACCCCCCAAGAAATTTCTGCAATGGTTTTGCAAAAGCTGAAAGCCGATGCCGAAGCTTTCCTTGGGGAGACCGTTTCTCAGGCCGTCATTACAGTTCCCGCTTACTTTACCGATGCCCAACGCCAAGCAACTAAAGACGCCGGGACGATCGCCGGTCTAGAAGTTCTTCGGATCATCAATGAACCGACAGCAGCAGCCCTTGCCTACGGACTTGATAAACAAGATCAAGAACAATTTATTTTAGTCTTCGACCTTGGTGGCGGTACCTTTGACGTTTCTGTGTTGCAATTGGGAGACGGCGTCTTTGAGGTAAAGGCAACATCTGGCAATAACCATCTAGGTGGCGATGACTTTGACAATGTCATTGTGCAGTGGATGGCAAGAACCTTCCATAAAAATGAAGGTATTGATCTGAGCACAGACAAAATGGCGCTGCAACGCTTACGTGAAGCTGCAGAAAAAGCCAAAATTGAATTGTCTGGAACCCTCACAACCTCGATTAATCTTCCTTTCATTACCGCCGATGAAACGGGGCCAAAGCATCTAGAAGTAGATTTGTCCCGCGCTCAATTTGAGGAACTAGCCAAAAATTACATTGAAGGAACATTAAAGCCAGTACAGCAGGCGTTGAAGGATTCTGAACTAACGGCCGATCAAATTGATCGCATTATCTTAGTCGGTGGCTCTACTAGAATTCCAGCGGTACAGCAGGCCATTCAAAATTTCTTTAAGGGAAAGCAAGCTGATCGTTCCATCAACCCCGATGAAGCTGTCGCTTTAGGCGCCGCTATTCAGGCCGGGGTGTTAGGGGGCGAAGTAGAAGACGTTTTACTCCTTGATGTAACGCCCATTTCACTAGGTATTGAAACCCTTGGTGAAGTCTTTACCAAGGTCATTGATCGCAATACAACAGTTCCCACGAGCAAATCTCAGACTTTCTCAACGGCAACGGATGGTCAAACGTCTGTAGAAATTCATGTATTGCAGGGTGAGCGTGCCCTAGCAAAAGACAATAAAAGCCTTGGTAAATTTCTACTGACGGGGATTCCTCCAGCGCCGCGAGGATTACCACAAATCGAAGTAAGCTTTGAGATTGATGTCAACGGTATCCTGCAAGTTTCTGCCCAGGATAAGGGAACAGGCAAGGCTCAAAGCATCAAGATTACCAATACAGGGGGCTTGAGTGCCGCAGAAGTTGACAAGATGCGGGCTGAGGCAGCTCAGTTTGAAGAGCAAGACCGCCGTCGTCTACAAATTGTCGAACTACAAAATCAAGCCGACAGCCTGTTCTACAGCTTTGAGACGACCTTACGTGAAAATAGCTCACTATTTACACCGGAGAAAGAAGCTGAATTGACTAAAAAGCGTCGGGCTCTAGAAAAAGCTTTCGGAGATGAGTCACTTACAACAGAGGCCGTTCAGTCGCTTTTAGATGATTTCCGGGATTCTTTGTTGGCGATCGGTACTCAGATTTATGATGGCACCGGTACAGATGCTCCCCAGTCGACAAGTATGCCAAACGAACCAGACCCATCTTTTGATTCCGAACATGAAACGATGGTGATTGCTTCCGGTGTTGATGGTCTTGTGGAAAATGGTGAAGGTAGTATCACCGGAGATTATGAGGAAATCGATTAAAGGGTTGCGAAAACTCATTTCCTTTTAAAACCTAGCGATAGTAATCTGGGTTCCCTGCTTTTGCCTCTTCAAGTTAAGATTAGTAAACGCTTTTTCTTGCTCATTCATTCAGAACTAAATTTATGGCTGGCGATTATTACGAAATCCTTGGTGTATCCCGTGATTGCGGAAAGGATGAGCTGAAGCGGGCTTATCGTCGTTTGGCTCGTCAGTATCACCCTGATGTCAATAAAGAGCCGGGGGCTGAAGATAAGTTTAAAGAAATTAATCGTGCCTACGAGGTACTTTCTGAGCCTGAAACCCGTGCTCGTTACGACCGTTTCGGTGAAGCCGGGGTGTCTGGCGCTGGCGCTGGTGGTGCTGACTATGGCGACATGGGTGGCTTTGCTGATATTTTCGAGACGATTTTCAGCGGTTTTGGTGGAGGAATGGGGGGACCCGGTGGCGCCACAGGAACACATCGTCGGAGTGGCCCAACTCGTGGCGATGACCTACGTTTAGACTTAAAGCTTGATTTTAAAGAAGCAATTTTCGGTGGTGAAAAGGAAATCCGTATTCCTCACCTAGAGACTTGTAAGGTTTGTGATGGTTCTGGAGCGAAGGCTGGGACTTCCCCGGAAACTTGCGGCACTTGTAACGGTTCCGGCCAAGTACGTCGCGCAACTCGCACACCTTTTGGTAGCTTTGCCCAAGTATCTGTTTGTCCCACCTGTAACGGCACTGGTCAGGTTATCAAGGACAAGTGTGAGTCCTGTGGTGGCGCTGGCCGTAAGCAAGAAACTAAAAAACTAAAAATCACCATCCCGCCTGGAGTTGATACTGGTACTCGCTTACGGGTGTCTCGTGAGGGTGATGCTGGCCTGAAAGGTGGCCCTCCAGGAGACTTATATGTTTATTTGGCGGTAAATTCGGATAAAAAATTCCGCCGCGACGGCATTAATATTCAATCCGATGTTGAAATTAGTTATTTGCAAGCCATCCTTGGTGACACGATAAAAGTTGCAACGGTTGATGGTGATGAGGAACTAAGTATCCCTGCGGGTCTCCAACCCAATAAGGTTTTAACTTTAGAAGGCAAGGGTGTTCCAAAACTAGGCAACCCAGTTAGCCGTGGTGACCATTTAATTACGATCAAAGTTGTTATTCCTACGAAGTTAGGTCGTGAAGAAAGAGAGCTACTGCAACAGTTGGCGCAACTCAAAGGGGCGAACACTGGTAAGGGCGGCTTTGAAGGT
>CAZXBK010000089.1:0-18360 GCA_964638765.1 uncultured Synechococcus sp.
CAGCCTTAACCCACATCACGAGAATGCCCAGCAAAGCCAAGTCCCCCTTTCAAAGGGGGATTTAGGGGGATCCTACGCTCTAGGACATGCAGAAAATTCCTAGTTTTAAACAGGGAAGCGTTTCATTTTTTTGACCGCAGTCTTTGCGGTTCTCATCAGTTCTGGCTCAATCTCTGGAATTTGCGGAATTTGCCAGAGTACATCAACCGTGCGCCGCAACATTCGCACAATGTCCCCCTCATCAAGGCTTGTACTTTCGCATAGTTCAGTCCAGTCAGCACCTAGCGCCCATTGCTCCACTAATCCGACAAACTTACTTTCCAGCCAAACGGGCATGGTCACGCCGCTATGCTTTTGCACCTGATACAATTGCCGACGCAGCTCCCAGAGACTAACCGGATTTTGACCTTGATCTTTTTTCCGAATGCCGAGTACTTCCAAAACAGGTTGCGGTTGCGGATAATCTGTCCAGCTATCACCACGGGGCGGCTCACTGATAATGGCACAAATGGCGGCCGCAAGGTGTTCTGGAGCAAGTTTATTGAGCTGTCCAGACATCAAACACAGTGCCAACCACAGCTCATTTTCACCGCGAATTGTCGCTGCGGCTCTACCAAGGACAGTGGGGGTGTAGTCGTTAAGGGCGTTAAAGTCCTGCAACACCTGAATGAGATTGAGAAAATCTTGCCAATAGTACGAGCGTTTACTGGAATGCTGACGATACAAAGTTTGGCGACGATTGAGTTCCTTTAAGAGTTCTTTGCGCCGTTGGTGACGTTTGAGGAGCTTACCTGGTTTGTCCATTTTGCTCAGAGGCGAGGCGGCAAACTGAGCTTTCACAGCCTCCATCCGCTGACGTTGGGCGGCAACTTCTGGGGCCTCGATGAGCTCTGCAATGTAGTCGTCAATGAGTTTGACGAGGGGATAGGCTTCTTTATCAATTTTGCTGTTTTTGCCGAGCTTCAGGGTTTCGTCAACGGGTAGAGGAATTTGCTCTAATTTATCCGCTGGATACAGACCTTCATTGAGAGCAGCAACGTCATTAGCAGTTACTTGATACCACCGTTTATCTGTACCCAGACAAAGCATTGTTGGGCGATCGCCGTCCTCTAGTTGTTCGACGAGAACTGCGGTAACAGGATCTTTAACGCGGATATTTTTGCCTTTCAGGTGCAAGATTGAACCTAGCGGCAGCGTTTCAATAATCGGCGCGAGCATTTTCTTCGTTTCAACTTCTGCCTGATCCTGCAAAATACGCAGCAATCGTTCTTCTTCCTTGAGGCGTTCCTTGAGCTTGCTGTAGCGGTTAAATTCCTTTTCAGAGATGCTGGCAAGGTCAATATCAATGCGCGCAATTTCGGTCGTCAGTTCGGCGATCGCATCCTGTTCTGGGCTGAGTTTTTCTTGGACTTGATACTCTGCAAAACTCCGAGATAGAAGTTCTTTTGACTCTTCGAGGGAATGCTTTTGTAAAAGGTTGAGCACCATGCCGTAGGACGGCGTAAACCAACTGCGCAATGGCTCCGAATCTGCGAGGGCAAGGCGAGCCGCTTCCTTTGAGCCTTCAAAGGGCGTTTCGACAGTGACCACATGACCCACTTTGTCCATGCCTCGTCGCCCAGCCCGTCCCGCCATCTGTAAAAACTCCGATGGGGTGAGCATCCGGTGACCGTCATCGCTACGTTTAGAGAGGGCAGAAATCACAGTGGTACGGGCAGGCATGTTAATTCCTGCGGCCAAAGTTGCCGTCGCAAACACCAGTTTGACGAGGTTCATCTCAAAGAGTTTTTCCACCAATTCTTTCCAAGCAGGTAGAATCCCGGCGTGGTGTGCCGCTAAACCCCGAAGTAGTGGTTCGATTTGACCGGGACGCGCAAATTTAGACTCTTTACCAAAGAACTCCCACAGCTGTTGCCGCAGCTCTAAATTCGCCTGAAGATAATCCACCAGCTTTTCTGTGGAAAAAGGATTCTTAGCGATAAAGTCCAGCAGTAGAGTTTTTAGCTCAGGTAGCTCGTCGCATTGTTCTAGGATTTTTTCTTGTAATTTTGGCTGACTATCGAGGAAAAAGTGCAGCAGCGTTGCTTCAATGAGCTTGCCTTCCTCTGGGGTGACAAGGGTGACATCATCGAGCTGAGTGACCGAGCGATCGCAGCCTCGACGACTAAAAATGATGTAAATCGCGGGTAACAAATCCTGTTGGCGTAGCTGCCGCACAATCGCGAATAGACTGGGGCAATCTTCCCGCCTGCGTTTCTTCCGTTTGCCCTGGGGAGCATTGTCGCGGGAACGCAGCTTCGGGTTCATTTTGCTGCCACTTTTATCAAACAGCGGAAATAAACCTTTCTTATTGCTGAAAAAGAATTTTAGCGGAACAGGGCGATGATCAGAATCGACTAACTGGCAACGGTGAACTTCACTTTCCGGGTGATCCTCGTGGGCAGCTAAACGAGTGCGGTTAATCCATGCGGTAAAAATTTCTGGGTTACCGATGGTTGCAGAGAGGGCGACGATTTGCACTTCCGACGGGCAATAAATAATTGACTCTTCCCAAACCGTGCCGCGCCCACGATTGCTGATGTAATGGCACTCATCCAAAATTACTGTGGAAACGTTATTGAGGGATGTCCCCACCTGCCCAATGGGTGTTTCGTAGAGCATATTCCGAAAAATTTCGGTGGTCATCACCACAATGGTGGCTTGGGCGTTGATGATCGTGTCGCCTGTAATCAGACCGACATGTTCTTTGCCGAAGGTCTCACTAAAGTCCCGTAACTTTTGATTGGATAAAGCTTTGAGGGGCGTGGTGTAAAAAACTCGCTGTCCTTGGGCGATCGCCCGGTGGATCGCGTATTCACCGATGACCGTTTTACCGGAGCCTGTTGGGGCGCAAACGACGACAGATTTGTCGGCATCAAGGGCGGCGATCGCCTGTTGCTGAAAATCATCAAGTTGAAACGGAAAAATCTCTTCTAAATTTAATTGCAACCTAACCTACCCTCTTGCCGATTCAGTAACCTTTTCGTAGCTACCTAGAGAATCGCTTTTATCTGTATTGTTTTACTTACTTGGCATTATAAATCTAAACTTTACGGGATGTCTGCCTAAAGTATCAATGGCTTCACATTGCCACTCCTAAGGAAAAAATATTTTTTGGATTCTTTCGTCTTCCGTTATTGATCGCCACAGGTTTTTTTTAACTGTTTTTTTGAGAAAAATACCCTCAGGAAAAATCACATATTTAGGCTATGTCCGCAATCTAAAAATTAGTCGCTGTCAGTATTTAATTGATTTTAAATAGTTAACTTTAGAGTGATGCCTCAACTTGATCAAGGGCATCTTTGATATCTTTAATACGAATAGGTTTTGTCAAATAGCCATCCATACCAACTTCTAAACAGGTTTGTAAATTTTGGGTTTCAGCATTGGCTGTCATTGCGATGATTTTTGGCTGAGCGCCTTGAAATTCTTCACGAATCCATTTTGTTGCTTGAATACCATCTACGATGGGCATTTGAATATCCATCAAAACCAGGTCATAGGTTCTTTCTTGCATTATTTCAATCACCTTATTTCCGTTTTTTGCAATATCTGCTGAATACCCCAATTTCTTCAGTGTCAAAACTGCAACTTTCTGGTTAACCATATTATCTTCTGCAATCAAAATTCTTAGGTTCCCATTTCCTTGTTTGCGGGTGGTCTGGGCTTGCTCGTTATTAGTAAGATTTGAAGCTTTTACCTGGGTTGTATCATCAAAAATTTTGTGTAAATGTCCAAGTAGAATTTGTGGCTTTAGGGGCTTGTTGAGAAAAGCAGCAAAATCAATATTTCTGAGGGCATTAACATCCGGCAATCCATCACTACTGAGCAGCATAAAAGGAATACTTTGCACACCCGATAATTGGCGCAATTCAATAGCTAGGCTAATACCGTCAATTTCTGGCATTTGCCAGTCAATTAGAACTAAATCAAAACGAGACTGAGCTTCTAGAAGGGCGATCGCCTGTTGGGGATCTTGGGTGGCGATCGCCTGAGCCCCCCATCGCGAAAACTGTTGTTTTAGAACTTCGCCAACAGTGTGGTTGTTATCGACGATTAAAATACGCTTGCCACCTAGATTAATCGATGGATTTGGCTTGTTTCGAGCAACTGCTGGGGCAACAATTTGACAATAAAAGGTAGAACCCCGACCTATTTCACTTTCTACCCAAATCGAGCCACCCATTAATGTTGCTAAACGTTGGGATATCGCTAAACCTAACCCTGTACCGCCGTATTGACGTGTTGTCGAACTATCGACTTGACTAAAGGCTTTGAACAAGCGGTTTTTGCGCTCTGCCGGAATACCAACTCCTGTGTCTGCGACAGAAAATAAAAGTTGTTTTTGCTCTGAGTTTTCAGCGCCTTTCAGTGAAACAGAAATAACAATTTCGCCGCTAGCTGTAAATTTAAAAGCGTTACTTAAAAGGTTGGTCAAAATCTGGCGAATTCTAGTAGCATCGCCTTGAATATATTCAAAATCCTCGATTTGCCAATCAAAGATTAGTTCAATCTGTTTCTCTTTTGCTGTATGTAGAAACAAATCTATTGTCTTTTCAAAGCAATCTCGTAAATTTAAAACAGCATTTTCAAGCTCTAACTTTCCTGCATCAATTTTAGAAAAATCAAGAATGTCATTAATGATATCCATAAGTGAACTACCACTATTACGGATAATTTCAACAAAGTCTTTTTGTTGATTAGTGAGAGAAGTGTCGAGGAGTAAATTCGTCAAACCAATTACTGCATTCATTGGTGTGCGAATCTCATGACTCATCGTCGATAAAAATTCACTTTTTGCAATATTGGCGGCTTCGGCTGCCTGTTTCGCGGAGGTGAGTTCTCTAATGCTTTGTTCTAGATACTGACTCTGCCGTAAAGCTGTGATTTCTGAGACATAAAGTAGTTGTCGTAGGGTATTCACTTCCGATTTGAGTGATTGTACAGAGTGCGCAAGAGGCGGACAACGATGGCTATTTTGGGAAGCAAAGGTGGCGTCATAGCTGAAGGGTAAGATAGACAGCTTAACGCTCAGGGCGAGGGGATCAAAAAGCTCGGCGATCGCCTTAGATATTTGAACTTTAGAAAATAAAATGACCGTAAAAAATTCGCCATTAGGTAATACCCCTCCGAAGGCCACAACTGATTGAATTTTGTAGGGAATCACAAAGTCAGTTTGATGGGGGACAAAATCACTGCCGTGGGCATTTTCGATATGGAAAACGTTATATGCTTTTTTGTCGAGTTCTTCGATAGATGAGGCCGTGGTATTACCGATCAACTCATCCGGCGTTAAACCAATCTGAGTGATCAGTTGAGCAATCATCGGGAATTCTCGGACACCTTCTGCACTAAACAAAGGAATAACTTGGTGACCAACAGAATCACGGCGATCGCCCCATTGGAGCTGGCTTCCTTGGGTTGCTAATAGTGTCAAACAAGTTAGGTCTGGACGAGTGTCTTCGTGACCAAACTTGGTATGGATAAATTGCTGTAATTCAGGCTCTAGATTTTCGTATTTGTGGGTTTTAAAAAAACGAATCAGTGAGCATGCATGGTCACCGGTTGGTGTGCGTAGTTCTTCGTAAAGGTAATTCACCACCCGCTGAGCAACGGCCTCCATCGACTCACACTGCCCAGATATTTGACGCAGCACTAAGCTGAAGTTGACCATTGTTTCAGTATTAAACCTGCCTAAGTCAACCATGGAAGTATCAATGGGAAGACCCCAAGAACGAAGAAATATACTGGCTTTATTTTGAAACGGTAGTCACTTTTATTTTGCGCTCTGCATTACCAAACCACCGGCGATCGCCATCACGATTAGATTCGGTAGCCACGCTGCCACAATGGGATGAAGGTAGCCAGCAACACCCGCTGAACTAATCATAAAGGCCAAAAAGTAATATCCAAAAATCAACACCACACAAAGACCAAAACCCGTTGCTTTACCAGTACTTTGGGGACGTAAACCAATGGCTGCCCCCACAATTCCCAACGCCAAACAGATAAAGGGAAAGGCAATTTTCTCTTGGATACGTACCCGCAACTTTTGGTACCAGCTTTCGTTACCGTCGAGGTCGGTTTCTAGCTCTTGCATATAGGCTCGAAGCTGCAAAATACTCATATCCTCGTGCTTCGGTCTTTCATCATCCTCATCGTCAATCAGATCCGAACCTAGCTGAATTTGGTGACGATCAAAATGCAAAACATTCTGATACTGACCCTCTTCGTCAATGAAATAAATGATGCCGTTACGGAAATTCCACTGGTTACGCGGTAGATCCCATCCGGCTGATTCTGCAGTCACAATTTGATTGATCGTGCCATTGGTTCGATCAATAATCGTCAAATCCTGCATCACCTCGCCATCAAATTCCGCCGCGTAAAATAACCGTCTCAACACATTATTTTCGCCATATTCTGGATAAATGACCTTCTCATCGCGGAAGGGAAATTGTCTTTGTTGGAAGGCATTTTCAAGGGTAACGGTGGCCTGATAATTAGCGACAGGAATGACCTGATCCTTAAACACAAAGGTAATGGTCGTGGCAATGATGCTAAAGAGAATAGCTGGTAAGACTAAGCGATACACGCTCAAACCCAAACTACGCATCGCAGTGATTTCGCTATCACTAGACAGGCGACTGTAGACAATGAGGGTGGCAAGGAGCACTGCCATTGGTAGGGCAAAGCCGATAAATTCCGGCATTTTGAGGGCCATAACCTTTAGGGCAACACCAAATAGCAGACGTGATTCGCGCACTTGGGCAATGAGATCAAACAGGCTACCGACAGCGATCCCTAGGGCAGAAAATAAACCTAAACCAAAAATAAATGCGAGGTTTAGTTCCCCGATAATGTAGCGATCAACGATGGAGATTTTATTCAATAGATGTTTCATTGTCGCGGCAGGGTCTCAATGGCAGCGGTAAAGGTTTCGATATTGTGGTTTAGTTCTTTGGCGATCGCCAATCCCTGTTGCCACGAAATAAGGGCACTGGGATATAGTCCTGAACTTTCGTAGAGCTCCCCAAGGGCAGCGTAGGTTTCCATCATGCCGAAGCGATTGTAGCTTTCATTCTGCACGATGAGGAGCTGCTCGTAAACTTGCATCGCAAAGGGTTCATTGTCTTGGGCAAGATAGACCCGAGCCAACTGGTTTAGGGCATCTTCTGCGATCTCAAGGTACTTCAATTCCCAAGCAAGGGCAAAGGCAAATTCGTTACTGTCGATAGCCAGCTCATAATCAGAAATACGGTGAGCGTTGATTGCGATTTTCAGGTAAATATCTGCAAGCTTTTGATAGTTTAATTCTTGCAGATAGAGGGGCGGCAATTGCCGTTGTACGCGGAGGGCTTCAGTCGGTAAATTGATCGTTTCGTAGAGAGCAGAAAAATGTTCGCGATCGCTGATGGTGAGGGCATTTAACGCTTCAATTTCACCATAGGCGGCAAGGGCTTCTTCGTAGTCAAACCATTGGGCAGCAAGCTGGGCAATAAGTCGTAAAATATCAGCTTGGTAGGGTTCCTCTAGGGTCTCAAGATGAGTGCGATATAAGGCGATCGCCGCGCCGGAGTTGCGGAGTTGTTGGTAGGCTTCGGCAAGGGGAATCAGCAAACTTGCGTCGGTAGGATATTCCTCAGCACGAATCACATCCAATCTTTTCGTAATGGCGCGGGAATCTTCGATGCGGTTATTTTCCCAGGCGATCGCCCCAATTTCTCCGAGGGATTCAATTTCAGCTTGGCGATCCGGTAGGAGCTGCAATAAAAGTAGGTGGCGCATCCAGTCAGCAAAGGCGGGTTCGGGTAGCTGACTTTGCCAGTTGACATAGCCCGACAACTTTAAATCTTCGGCTGTGCGGCGAATACGACCCGTTTCGAGGGGACTAAAATCGCGATTTTCTTCTGCTACCGCCGTCGGTACAAGGGGATCGGCTAAGGGATTTTCTAAAGGTGAAACTTCCGGTTCGGCGATCGCCCCCAACTGCCCAAAAATTAACGTTGCACTAAGGGAAAGCAAAAGTTGTCGATAACGATTGGTCATAGGGACTTCTATACTTACAATGACTAGGAATCGGTTCTCCCGCTGTCTAAGATTACGCCATTATGTCTACGATAAAAGCCACCGTTGAACAGAAAAACGACCTCGATAATCCACAATATTATTTTAATCGTGAATTGAGCTGGCTTGAGTTTAACAATCGCGTGCTCAGTGAGGGACTAGACGAGCGCAATCCCCTCTTGGAGCGTCTCAAATTTCTTGCGATCTTCAGTGATAATCTCGACGAATTTTTTATGGTGCGGGTTGCCGGCCTCAAGCAACAGGTCGAGGCTGGTGTTACCAAACTTTCCTTTGATGGGCGATCGCCATCGCAACAACTCGTTGATATTTATGCCCGTCTCAAAGAATTAGTACAAATCCAAGACCAACATTTCCAACATACCCTGAAGCCCTGCCTTGCGGAAAAAGGCATTCATCTCGTTGACTATCTCGATCTAAATCGCGAACAACGCAACTATCTCCACAACTTTTACGAAGAAGCGATCTTTCCAGTTCTAACGCCCCTCGCCGTTGACCCCAGCCACCCCTTTCCCCACATCTCGAACCTCAGTCTGAACTTAGCCGTGGTCATTAAAGAACCCGGCAAAGATGAGCAAGAACGTTTTGCCCGCGTTAAAGTCCCCAAGAATTTTCCGCGTTTTATCGCGCTCCCCCCAGAGCTGTGTTACTTTCCAGACCAAGAAGCTGCGGAATGGGTCGGAGTCCCCCTCGAACAGGTCATTTCCCACAATCTCGATAGTCTCTTTCCGGCAATGGATATCCAAGAGTGTTATTCCTTCCGCGTCACACGCAATGCCTCCCTGTCGGTAGAAGAAGACGAAGCCGATGATTTGATGATTGCCATCGAAGAGCAACTACACATGCGGCGCTTTAGTGGATCGGTAGTGCGCCTAGAGATTCACCACTCCATGCCAGAGGATGTGCGGCAAATGCTGATGCAGGAGATGGAGCTAGAGGAAACCGATGTCTATGAAGTAGAGGGATTAATCGGTTTAAATAGCCTCTTTTCATTTTTGGGTTTACCGATGAATCACCTGAAGGATAAACCCTGGAAACCATTAACGCCCGCCTGGCTGGAGAATGTCGGCACCAGTCGTTCGGCTGATACCTATAGTCCCAGTATTTTCGAGCTAATTCGTCAGGGCGATCGCCTTCTTCACCATCCCTATCACTCCTTTTCGTCGACGGTACAAGCTTTTATTGAGCAAGCATCGCAGGATCCGAAAGTCCTAGCGATTAAGATGACCCTCTATCGCACATCCGGCGACTCACCGATTATTCAGGCACTAATCGATGCCGTGCGCAATGGTATTCAGGTGGCTGTACTGGTGGAGCTTAAAGCCCGTTTTGACGAGGAAAATAATATCAACTGGGCAAGAACCCTAGAGCAAAAAGGCATCCACGTTGTTTACGGTTTGGCAGGACTAAAAACCCACACCAAAGTTGTCTTGGTGGTGCGGGAAGAGAAGAAGAAAATTCGCCGCTACGTCCATATCGGCACAGGAAATTACAACCCTAAAACAGCTGGTCTTTACACAGATTTAGGTCTACTCAGTTGCCGCGATGATCTGGGGGCTGATTTAACAGAACTATTTAACTTTTTGACAGGCTATTCCCGCCAAAAATCTTACCGAAAACTCCTTGTTGCCCCAGTGACCCTGCGATCGCGGATGGAGGAGATGCTAGAGCGAGAAATGGTGCAGGTGAAAAGCTACGGCTCTGGGCGTGTGGTCGCCAAAATGAATTCGTTAGTTGATGCCAAAATGATTCAAGCTCTGTATCGAGCCTCTCAAGCTGGTGTAAAAATTGATCTGATTGTGCGCGGGATTTGTTGTTTACGTCCCGGCGTACCGGGCTTGAGCGAAAACATCAATGTTGTCAGTGTGATCGGTCGATTTTTGGAGCACTCACGGATTTTCTATTTCCAAAATGGTGGCGATGAAGAAATGTATATTGGCAGTGCCGACTGGATGACCCGTAATCTGAGCCGTCGCGTCGAAGCGGTTACCCCTGTCGAAGACCCAAAACTCATTGGCGATCTCAACGAAATCCTCGGCATTATGCTGTCAGATAATCGCCTTGCATGGGAACTACAGCCCGATGGACGCTATCTCCAGCGGCAACCGACCGACGGCGATCGCATTGAAAGTACCCACGATATTTTGATGGAAATGACATTAAAGGAAACACAAGACGATTAGAAGAGACACGGGGAGAGGGTGACGCGGAGAAAGAAAGAATTTTGGCAACGAGTCGTCAGCAAATATCTAAGAACGCGACATCCAATACAGAGATTCAATGCTCATAGTCTGAAATTTCTCACTGTGTCCCTCTCTCGCCCCTTCCCCGGGTCCAAACCTACTTGCCCATTTTCTGTTTCATTTGCCGAATCTGCTCATCCATTTCCCATTGCTGGAACTTTGATTCGAGGGGGTCACTAGCGGCTGTTGGTGGGCGATCGCCGGTGAGATTTTCCCAGCTCGTATCGTAATTATCTTGAACTTGCTGACTCGCTTGCAGCTCTTCCATTTTCGCCTTCACTTCTTGGCGCTTGTTTTGCAACTGAATGAGCAAACTTTTCGATTGTTCAATACGTTTCTTCGTGCCCTGCATCTTGCCCCAAAGCTGATTGCCATCGCGTAATAACATCGCTTCCCGTTGCTTAGCTGCCGCCGCTAAATCCTTTCTACCGCCAGCTTCGGCCTGTTGTACTCGCTTATGCCAATGCTGAATGTCCTTAGTGACTTGGGTGAGGTTTTGCTCGATTTGCTCTAGCTGTAACTCCAGATCTCGGTTGAGACGCATGGCTTCCCGTTCCTGCTCTCCCAACTGCTCGGCGATCGCCTGCAATTCGAGGTGGGGATGATTCTTTAAAAATTCCTCCAAACGTGTTTCAAAGAAGCGACCAACGTCGTTGAAAAGACCCATAATTTCGTCACAAAAAAATCTTGATTTTAGGTTAGCCTTTTTTTTATTCTTCTGCTAGAATCATTTAGCGTTGGCTCTGGAGAGATGGCTGAGTGGTCGAAAGCGACACATTGCTAATGTGTTGAGTTGCGTAAGCGGCTCCGAGGGTTCGAATCCCTCTCTCTCCGTTCAAAAAACGGACTTTTAAATCAACATTTTCAAGCGGTTAAGCAAGCAGGTTGTTTAACCGCTAAATTTTTGGAGAAACATCTTGTCGAGGCGGTTCGGAAACCATTCTTGATTATCGTTATCTCAGAGTAAGCTTTGGAACAACTAAAAAGCTCAAGTCCCCCTTACAAAGGGGGATTTAGGGGGATTCTGCGTTTTAGACTGAATTGATAACACCATATCTACAAGTCACACTTTCATCGACAAATCTTCTTCAACAATAACTGGACGGGGCTTGCGCTTGTTCGGGCGACCAAAACTGTGTAGCAACACATAAAGACAAGGAATAATAAACAGCGTTAAAACCGTTGCTAGCGATAAACCCGAAAACACAACAATTCCCAACGGCTGCAAAAACTCTGAACCTTCGCCAATGCCTAGTGCTAAAGGAAACAAACCCAACACCGTCGTAATGGTCGTCATTAAAATCGGGCGTAAACGCTGGGGCGCTGCTTCTAGAATTGCGGCTCGATAACTGAGGCGATCGCCAAGACGAATTTGATTTGCCAGCTCCACCATAATGATGGCGTTATTCACCACAATCCCCACCAATAAAACTGCGCCCACAATTACCGTTGCGCCGAGGGATGTTTCTGTCACATACAACCCGAAAATGCCGCCAGCCAAAGCTAAGGGAACCGTCAGCATAATCACCAAAGGATCAATGAGGGAGTTGTACTGTACTGCCATCACCACAAAGACGAGGAACGCCGCCATAGCTCCCAAAACCCGGAGAGCCAGTTGAATTTGACGGTTTGTTTCCCCCGCAGAACTCGGTTGGCGCGATATCCCTTCTGGCAATTCCAGTGCGCTATAAATTTCGTCCAACTCTATAAGGGCATCACTCAAGGCGGCTCCTTCTGCGAGACTTCCTTCAATGAGCAAAATTTGCCGTTGATTGACCCGCTGAATTTCTCCCGGTGCATCTCCCGCTTGGATGGTAGCAAGGTCACCCAATTTCACCAACTTTTGATTATCTGTAAATAGTGGGATAGTCCGTAGTTGCGAGGGTTGCTGAATGGTTTGCGGCTGCAACTGAACGCGAATGTCGACGAGGCGATCGCCCCGTTGGAGTTGGGTGGGAACAGAACCATCGAGAGCGGTTTGAATAGTGTCGCCAATTTCTGTGGCAGTTAAACCTAAGGTTGTTGCCCGTTGCCAGTCGGGAAGAATTTGCACTTCGGGTTGGGGGGGAGTCGCGTCCGGCTCATAGGTTGCGAGGGTTGCCTGTTCTGCCAATGCCGCTAAAACAATTTCACCAGCGCGATCTAATGATTTTGTATCTGAGCCTTGCAGGACGAGATCAATATCATCACGGGTAAGGGAATTGCCGAAAAATAGACCCCGCACCGTTCCTGGTCGCATAAAGATGGATGTACCGATCACCCTCACATTTCGCCGTAGTTCACCATTCACTCGCCCAACGTAACTGGCGACATCGGTTCCGGGTTTGAGTGTAATCGTACTCGAACCGCTCAAGGCATTATTCACGGTGATATTACTAAATAACGCGCCACCAGCGGTGGTAAACGCATATTCAGTTTCGGGTTGGGCAAGGAGCACTTCGTCAACGGCTGCCATCACTTTGCGGTTTTCTTCGACGGTTGTTCCCACGGGAAAACGCACAAATAGTCCCGCTAATCCAGTATTAATCCTCGGCAAAATCTCTTGGGACAGTTGCCCTACCATAAAAAAGCTACTGCCTCCAAAAATGGCGATCGCCGCGATAATCACAAAAATTCTTCGGTCAACCACCCAGTGCAACAGCTTGCTGTAGTTCTCTGTGAGTTTGCCTAAACCTTGCCCAAATAAACGGATGGGCGGCGTATTCTGCAAATTGCTCGATGTTCGCATCGTCAGTAGGCGAGCGGAAAGGGACGGGACAATGGTGAGCGCAATAATCAGAGAAGCGGCAACAGCAAAGCTAATCGTTAAAATCAGTTCGCTAAAAATTAAGGCGAGAAACCCACCCACCAGCAAAAAGGGCAAAACTGAAACGAGGTTTGTAGTGGTAGAGGCGAGGAGGGCAGATTCTAGTTCTTGGCTGCTCCGCTCAACATTGCGGCGCAATTTTCCCCGAGAACCATTTCGCTCTTGGGTTGGGCTGACTCCTTTGGCAATATTTTCGAGCATCACAATGGAGTTATCCACGACGATACCCACCCCCAACGCCAAACCGCCCAAACTAAAGACATTTAGCGACAGGTTAAACAAGCGCATCAAGGTAATTGCGGTCAAGGTTGCTAGAGGAATGGCTAAAACAATAATCAACGTTTGGCGCAAAGACCCAAGGAATAACAATACGGCGATCGCCGCGAGAGTCGCACCAGATAATCCGGCGATCGCCACATTACGAATAGAACTGCGAATAAAGCGGGACTCGTCGAGGGTTGCAGTCATTTCTAGATCATCAGTGATCAAACCCGACTGTCGTAAATCTTCGAGCTTAGCTTTAACCCCATCAATCACCCGCACTGTGTTGGCATCTGGCTGTTTTTGCACCGTCACTTTAACGGCAGGTTGACCATTGAGGGTGACAGTTAAGCGTTGTTCAGCAATGCCATCGTTAATATCGGCAATGTCCTGTAGCGTAATGGTTTGAGGATTATCGTTAGCACCGACTTGGATAGGCAAATTACGAATTTCATCAGCATCAGAAAACTTACCAATGACCCGCGTTAATGCTTCTGAATCTCCGCCCCGTAATAATCCCCCCGAAGTATCAGCGTTACGGTCTTCTAAAGCATTTAAAACATCGGCAATATCTAAACCCAAAGCCTGCAAACGTTTAAGGTCGAGATTAACTTGGATTTCCTCTTCGACCCCGCCGGACACATCGACATTGGCAACACCGGGCACACGAATTAACTCCCACGCCAATTCTTCGTCGGCAAAAATCCGCAGATCTACCGGCTCCAAAATACTGGAGGTTAACGCCATTTCGTAGATGGGCAATTGGGACGGATCAAAACGAAATAGGCGGGGCTGATCGATGGTATCTGGCAAAGAATTTCGCGCCCGATTTAACGTGGCAGTGGCATCATTTAACGCCTGATCCACATCAGCTCCCGCATCAAAAAACAGATCAATACTGATGCGTCCTTCGCGGGTTTGGGAAAAAATTTGCGTTACCCCTTCCGTTGCAGCGAGAGCTTCTTCCAAAGGTCGCGTAATTTCGTTGACTGCCACCTCTGGCACAATACCGGGAGCATCAGCCCGCACCCCAATCCTCGGATAACTAATAGCTGGCAGCAAATCCACCGGAATCTGAAACAGCGAATAAAACCCCACCACAATCAGGGCGATCGCCAACACTAATGTGCCAATATGCCGCCGAATTGCCAGAGTCGTCAGACTAACTTTAGGAGGAGTTGCCATAGGTTTAGATAATTATTGGGCGGATAAGAGGCTCAAGGTTACGACTTCACCAGTTTCAAGGGGGCGATCGCCTTTAAGGATGTAGCGGTCATTGGGATTTAAGCCAGACAAAATTTCGACCATGCCGTTATCGATTTTGCCGATCTGCACGGGACGAGTTTGCACGGTGGTTTCTTCGCCAACTGTGACAGGCACAAAAATCACATCGCCCGCAGTTTCGCCAACCTCTAACGCCTCCACCGGAATCGTTACCGTTGGCGTTAACGCACTTTGTTTACTGACCCGCGCCAATAAACCTGCCGCAATTTTTCCGGCGGGATTAGGCATGGTCACTTCGATGGGAATGAGTCGTGCCTCGGCATCGGCGATCGGCGAAATTTTAGTCACTTCTCCCGAAAAGGTTTCACCGGGATAGGCATCGAGCTGCACCGAAACCTGTTTGCCCAAATTAAATTCACTCAGATCCCGATCAGAAATTTGAATTTCAACTTTTACCGCACTCAGATCACCAATTTCCACCAGCGTTTGACCCGACTGAATAATGTCTCCAGCCTCTGCTGATTTTGAGAAAATTACACCGGATTGAGGCGAAAAAATTTGGGTACGGGTAAAACGTTCTTGGTTCTGCGCCAAAATTGCTTGCTGGGCTAATACTCGTTTTTGGGCGGCGGCGATCGCCTGTTTTTGGGTGGTGAGTTGCGCCTGACTAGAATTTAAAACTTGTGCTGCCGTTTCCTCGGCGGTTTTTGCGACTTCTGCCTGTTGCTCGGCGATCGCCCCGGTTGAAGCTAAATCTTCAAATCGTTGTGCATCAGCTTTCGCTTGTTTTAGTTCCGCTTTATTTTCCGCAATTTGTGCCGTAATCTCTGCCAATTCCGACTCTGCTTCCAGCACCTCAAACTGTCTGGCGGCAAGTTCGGCAGCGGCTTCATTTACTTCGTCTTGCAATAAATCTGGCTCAACAACTCCCACTAATGTGTCCTGACCAACAGGATCGCCCACATCAACATTTAGCGCCAGTAATTGCCCTTCCAGTCGAGACCGTACCGTTACTGTTTTTAATGGCAAGGTTGTGCCCGTGTAGGTTTCTGTTGCTTCCGCATTCGTTGCAGCGGCGATCGCCACATCAACTAGAGGTGGTTGTTCCACCTCATTTTCCCCACCCCGAAACGGTTGGGCAATGGTTTCTTGTTCAAGACCACATCCCGCCGTGGAGAGTGATAACAGGATGGCGAAGCCGAGACCCACGGATGATTTAGAGCAATGCAGCATGGGAGAAATATCCGTTAGTAGCGGAGTATATTGCAGAGAATATGGTGAAAAATTTTCACTAACCTTAACATTCTCTTCCACTTTCGACTGCTCTCCTAGGGCTGAACCTCCGCCACTTTGCCACCGAGATTTTGGCGATCGCCTACAATAATCTAGATAAAACGAATTTTAGTTAGACAAAAAACAGAAGCATTATGTCCGTATTGGCGGCGATCGCAGTATTAGCACTCCTCATCGTGATCCATGAATTGGGGCATTTCTCAGCGGCTAGACTCCAGAATATTCATGTCAATCGTTTTTCCATTGGCTTTGGTCCCACCCTCCTGAAATATCAGGGTAAGGAAACTGAATATGCCATCCGCGCCTTTCCCCTAGGCGGTTACGTTGGTTTTCCCGATGATGATCCTGAGAGCGAGATTCCCCCGGAAGATCCAGATTTATTACGCAATCGTCCGATCTTTGACCGGGCGATCGTCATTAGTGCAGGGGTTATCGCCAATCTGATTTTTGCGTATTTCCTACTCGTCACCCAAGCCGGAACCGTCGGCTTCCAAGACATTGACTATCAACCCGGCGTTCGTATTCCCGATGTCTTAACTGCTGTCGAATCTCCTGCGGCACAAGCTGGTATTCAAAGCGAAGATGTTGTTCTATCCGTAAACAACACCGAACTTTCTGCGGGACAGAATGCCCTAGAAGAACTGCGCGATCTCATTCAAGATGCGCCCGGTGAATCTTTAACTTTAGAGATTTTGAGAGAATCTGAAACTATCTCTGTAAATGTCACTCCTGATGCTGGCAATGATGGCAAAGGCAAAATCGGCGTGATGCTGGCTCCCAATGGCGAAATCGTACGTCGCCGCGCAGAAAATCCTGTCGCAGCACTTCAGGCTGGTTCTCGCGAATTTCAACGTCTTGTCGGTCTAACTGTAATGGGCTTCGGTCAGCTCATTTCAAATTTTGGTGAAACTGCCCAGCAAGTGGCAGGCCCTGTGGCGATTGTGGCAGTGGGAGCAGACTTGGCAAAAGATGATCTTAGTAATCTCTTTCAATTCGGTTCTTTGATCAGCATTAACCTTGCCATCATTAATATCTTGCCTTTGCCCGCTCTCGATGGTGGTCAGCTAGCATTTTTGCTCGTAGAAGGCGTACGCGGCAGACCTCTACCTATGCGCATCCAAGAAAATATTATGCAGACCGGACTTGTATTATTACTCGGTCTCGGTGTATTTCTCATCGTCCGCGATACCGTTAATTTGGCTTTCTTCCAAAACCTCATACGATAGGTTCGGCGATCGCCTTAAGCCCTCATTCTAGACAGTTTAGAGTGGGGGATTTTTATTGCTTTTTGTCATTTTGAATCTCTAACAAAAAAATATTATGTCTCAAAAATTCAGCCCAGAAAAACTCGAACGCCTCCGTACAGAAGCTCAAAATCCTTACCGCACTCTCCGTCAATTTGTGTATATTTGCTTTGGCATTTCTGGTTTTGTAGGCGGTTTGGTCTTTATTGGTCAGATTGCAGCTGGACGCGATCTAGCTAACGCCATTCCAAACTTTGGTGTGCAAGCAGGAGTCGTTGGTCTGATGATTTTTTTATGGCGTTGGGAAGATAAAAACAAGAAGAAAAATAGCCAAAAGAAAAAATAAATTTTCCGTCCTTGCGTTAGGTTATTCGCGAACAGCTTTAAACGCATTATCTATGTCTTATGCAGGGGCGTCATCGAGATGCGCCCACGATAAGTTGCGGGACTTTTTATGGGAATCAGGGTCTGTGGACATTCAGGTTTCGTAGTTTTCGGGGCGATCGCCCATCACACTTTCCAGAAGGTTTGACTCCTTTTATCACGCAAAAAAATAACCAATAAAAAAGACAGCCAACTTTGGCTGCCTTCAATTATTTATTTTGGAAATTTTATAAATAGATTTCAAAAATAGCGTCGAAATTAGTTAACGGTCTTACCGCCGCCCCAAGCGTCACCACGAACTTGCGCTTGAACTAGAACATAACCAGAAACATTCTGAAGATCTTCTTCGTTGTAGTTTCTCATAGAGCTCCAGATGTCAGCACGAGTAACATTGGGGTGGAGTTGAAGGAGATCGTATTCACCGTCATAGGAAGTCGGTTCTTTGAGGTAGTCCACCATCGAAAGGATGTTGTCACGGCGGGGATCAGCACCTTCGAGGTCGCCTAAACCCAGAGTAACGTTGGGGTTACTCTTCGTACGACCACTGTTGTGGCACTTACTACAAGTGTCGATGAAAACGCGCTCACCCTTTGCGACCTGTTGATCACTAAGGACAACAGTTTCAGTTTCACTGAGGCTTACAGTACGGTCAGCTTCGCGCAGTTCAGTTGCATTAGCCACAGTTGTGTTGAGCTGCCAAAACAGCATTACAAATGCAGCAACACCAAAAATAAATTTTTTAAGTGGGTCGATCCCCAGAATTTTATTCATGTTTTTCCTC
>CAZXBK010000090.1:0-18322 GCA_964638765.1 uncultured Synechococcus sp.
AAGGTGCTCCCTTTTTCATTGGAGACAACACCAATAATCAGGATGGCGTTGTTATACATGGGCTAGAACAAGGTCGTGTTTTTGGGGATGATCAGCAAGCTTACTCGGTGTGGATTGGACAAAGTACTTGTATTACTCACATGGCATTAATTCATGGCCCTGCCTATGTTGGCGATGGATGTTTCATTGGCTTTCGTTCTACAGTTTTTAATGCCAAAGTTGGCCACGGCTGCATTGTGATGATGCATGCCCTAATTGAGAATGTAGAAATTTCCGATGGAAAATATGTGCCCTCTGGCTCAGTGATTACAACTCAGCAGGCTGCTGATCGCTTACCAGATGCCAAAGATAGTGATCGCGCTTTTTCTCACCATGTCGTTGAAATTAATCAGGCTCTGAGATCTGGATATCGCTGTTCAAATGATGAGGCTTGTCTCACCAACATGCAAAGTACCTCATCCCATCAAAATGGGCATATGGGGCAACCTTTGGAAGCGGATATTGTGAAGATCATTAGGCAACAGCTCCATTTAGGACATCGCATTGCCCTAGAGTTTGCGGATGTGCGGCGCTTTAAGGCGGGTTCTTGGCAGAGCGGCCCGATGATTAGCAGTAATAATGAGGCTCAGATTCTCACGACGGTAGAGAACTTTTTAGACGCACATCCCAATGATTACGTGCGCTTGCTGGGCATTGATACCAAGGCGAAAAAACGTCAGCTAGAGCAAACTATTCAAAAACCTAGGTAAGTCCCGTGTGTTTGGGACTACGGGAAAGGCGATCGCCGAAAAATCAATGTATTAGCGGTCGATGATCCTCAGTTTTAGAAAACTTTGCCATTGCCCATTCATGAGCGGATTAGTGCTCTGTAGAAATGTGCTAGCCTCTACAAACCAGTAACAGCTCGTGACACGGTAGTGTCGCCTAGCAATCAATGCATACTGAAATCACTTTTCGACAAGCTATCAAAGCAGATCTTCCCGTAATAGAAGCAATCCGGCAGCTAGCATTCGCTCCAGTCTTTTCTTCTTTCCGTAGCATTCTGGGTGATTCTATATATGCTTTAGCGCAAGAACCTGAAGATGCTCAACAGGAAAAAATACTAAGTGATATGTTTCTGCCCGAGACCGTGTGGCAGATATATGTTGTTGAACGGCTAGGCGATGTAGCGGGCTTTATCTCGATTCGGATGGACTCTGAGTCGAAGGTTGGTGAAATTGGTCTCAATGCGGTACATCCAGATCACTCTAGACAAGGGATTGGTACTGAAATGTACAAATTTGCCATAGAAAAGATGAAACTAGGTGGTATGCAGGTCGCAACTGTTGCAACTGGGGGTGATCCAAGTCATAAACCTGCTCGACGAGCTTATGAAAAGGCAGGGTTTAATGTTCAGATTCCAAGTGTGTGGATGTGTCAGATGCTGTGAAAAATCTAATAATCTCTGTGCACTGACTGTCGAAAGTAGATAGATATAGTGTAAATAATATGTGTCGTGAGTAATAAGCAAAGCTAGTTCTCACATTAATGGAGTTTGTAAGTTAAAGACGTCGTATTTCAGTCAGCACAATTTTTGCAGTCTATGAATCGTTATCTGGAATGCATCGTATTGAATCTAGACACTTTAAATAAAGGGTAAAAAGTTTTTTTTTCGAGGGAGTCAAAGGTCGATTCTCTGTAAGTTGCTTAACTTATCGAAATCCCTGATTCTCTTGAGAACACCTTCCCAAGACAGGATAAAACTGTCTCTGTTTTCTAATCAAAATCACTATATGTTAGCCTCTACATGATCCTTAACTGGAACATAAATATTTCCCGCAATACGGGCGCTAGCAACAATGTCCTATCCATCTAAAGTCTCTGCTGAACTCCGTGTAACAACCTTTGATGAGTTTGTGCAATTAGCGGATTATTCTCTGATGGATAATCTCAATGTTGATCCTGATGCCACGGAAGATGGTGATGATCGCCGCGCCCGCCAAGTTTTTTCTGGTCATTTTGTTCCGGTAAAACCTACTCCCCTCACAGAGCCAGAATATATCGCCCACAGCAGCACTTTTTTTGAGGAACTGGGGTTAAGCGATGAATTGGCATTTGATGAAAAATTTCGTCAGCTATTTTCCGGTGATATCTCCGCAGCCCATGAACCGATGAAACTCTTTGGTTGGGCAACGGGTTATGCTCTCTCGATTTATGGCACCGAATATATTCAGCAATGCCCCTTCGGTACAGGTAATGGTTATGGCGATGGTCGCGCGATATCTATCTTTGAAGGGGTATTTAATGGCGATCGCTGGGAAATGCAGCTCAAAGGGGGTGGCCCAACGCCTTATTGTCGTGGTGCAGATGGTCGAGCGGTTTTGCGTTCCAGTGTGCGGGAATTTTTAGCACAGGAATATATGCATGCATTGGGTGTGCCAACATCACGTTCTTTGACGCTGTATGTTTCTAAATCTGACACCATTAAACGACCATGGTATTCCGAAGATTCCTATTCCTATGAGCCGGATGTTTTGGTGGATAACCCCATCGCCATTTCCACTCGTGTTGCTCCGTCATTTCTGCGAGTTGGCCAGATAGAATTGTTTGCCCGCCGTGCCCGCAGTAACGCTCATCCCAAAGCATTAGAAGAGTTGCGCATGATTGTGTCTCACCTGATTGAGCGGGAATATAAGAGTGAGATTGAGCAAAATCTTGCTTTTACGGATCAATTGGTGGAATTGGCAAGACTATTCCGTGAGCGTTTAATTTCACTGGTGACAAATTGGTTGCGGGTCGGTTATTGCCAAGGAAATTTCAATAGTGATAACTGTGCCGCTGGCGGTTTTACGCTAGATTATGGCCCCTTTGGATTTTGCGAAAACTTTGACCCCCGCTTTCAACCTTGGACTGGTGGCGGTGAAAAGTTTGCCTTCTTTAATCAGCCCACCGCTGCAGAGGCGAACTTTCACATGTTTTGGCAGTCTGTACGGTTGCTCATCGGAGAAAAAGATGATGCCTTAGAGCGTTTTGATCAGGTGCGCCAAGGCTTTGCCGAAGTCATGCAAATGCAAATTCTCAACCTGTGGGCAACGAAACTTGGCTTCGCTGAATATCATCAGCCAACGGTAAAAACGTTGATGGAGTTAATGCTCGAAACAGAGGTGGATTACACCATTCTTTTCCGAGAGTTATCTCATATTCCAGAAGATATTGCGCCGCTGAAAAAGAGCTTCTATGGCAATACTTCGCCGCAACTCGATGAGCAGTGGCAGGCTTGGTTAGAGAGTTGGCGCGATCGCCTGATGAATGAGGGCGACTTGGCTGAGATCTCCGCAAAGATGAAACAGATAAATCCGAAATATGCATGGCGGGAGTGGCTAATCGTTCCAGCTTATGAACAAGCGATGCAAGGGAATTATGCATTGGTGAAAGAGTTGCAGGAAGTTCTGAGCCATCCCTATGACGAGCAATCCCAAGCCGTGGAAGATAAATATTATCGTCTCAGACCAGCCGAATTTTTCAATACTGGCGGGGTCTCTCACTACAGTTGTTCGTCTTAATGAATATGGGCGATCGCCATAATTATTTTCCTTAAATTTCCAACAGTATTTTTAATTGGTTTACCTCGAATATCACCAATATGATGACCGACTAAGTGTTTGGATTCTAGAAAATGTGAAGCTACTAGATAAGTTATGAGACAGTCAGCGTTTCTAGCATTAATCCATCGTTCCCTGTCCCTGAATTACCTACTTCTCCATCTGTAACTGTACTAAGTGAAGCAAGCGATGTAGGAAATGCAGCCTTCGTAATCAGTAGATAAGATAATGCCTCTCCGCAAAATTCTTGCTGGAATCATACAGATCACATTCGAGATCGTACTCAGCAGTTGGATTGTATAATTCCTCTAAATTATGCTCGGCTACTCAGGTTTTTGGGTGACTCCTATGGTTATACATAATGAGACTAACTCTGTGTCGGAAAGTGCGAAAAAAGCGCAGATTGAGCGTGCTGAAAATCAAATAATTGAGCAGTCTAAAAGGATAGAATTTTATTTGACTGATTATTCAGTTGAGCTGCTGGCATTAAAAATGGATAGAGAGGAATTTTTAATTCCTCAGTATCAACGTGACGATACTTGGGAGCCGGAACGGAAGTCGCGCTTCATAGAATCTCTTTTAATGGGTCTAGTTATTCCATTTCTTTTTTTTGGGAACGGCCCGATGGCAAATTAGAGATCGTTGATGGTTCACAGAGACTTAGAACAATTCAGCAGTTTCTCAACAATAAGATTCAAATTGGCGAACTTACCCAGTTAACTGAGCTTGCAGGGTTGAAATTCGAAGATTTACCTGCCTCAAGACAACGTAAGATTAAAAATCGATCGATTCGAGGAATTATTTTGAATGAGCATGCAGATGAACAGGCTCGTTTCGATCTTTTCGAGAGGATAAATACTGGCAGTAAAATTGCAAATAAAGCAGAGGTCAGACGAGGAGCTCTATCCGGTCCATTTCTAGATCTTGTAATCGATCTAGCGAAAGACGAGCTATTCGTCAAACTAGCACCAGTCCCTAAACGGGCAGTTAGTCTTCGCAAACGAGAAGAAATGGTGACTCGCTTCTTTGCCTACTCAGACGGTTACCTCAATGATTTTGAAGGATATCGGGATCGACCAGCTGAATACTTGTTCAATTACGCTAAGTCAGCAAATGAGAAATGCAAGGATAAAGTGGCTGTCAAGGATATGAAACGGAGGTTTTCGGAAACGATGAAGTTTGTAGAAAAAACTTTTCCTTTTGGATTCAGGAAGACTGCGAGTGGTACAGAAACTTACTACACTCGATTTGAGTCCTTGGCAGTGGGAAGTTATCTCGCAATCTTGGATACACCTAAGCTGAAAAAAAATATACCTGATGTATCTAGTTGGATTAATGGTAATAGATTTAAGCACTACAGCAAGTCTGGCGGAGCAAACGCTAAAGGCAGATTACGCGAACGAGTAGAGTTCGTACGAGATAAACTACTTGATAGCTAAAAATGGATACTGTTGCATTTGAAGAACGAGTAGAAGAGATCGATTCATACATAAAGCTATTAGAAACTATCGAGCGCTCGGCACATAGTGGTCCGCCAGAGATAGATGGGGATGTTATTACGGCTCGCCAACAACGAATGCTTTATTCGGCAGTCTTTTTGCAGCTATATAACTTAGTTGAAGCTACCGCGACTTGGTGTGTATCGGCAGTTACTACGGCAACTGCATCTTCCGGGGCATGGACCGTTGACCAATTAGAGCCTCTCATTCGCCAGGAATGGGTACGAACAAATGCCCGCACCCATGTCACACTCAGTTCTCAGAAACGACACAAGACTAATCTCATTTTCTGTGACTTACTCTTGCAGGGTGGGAATATTTCTGAATGGGATATCGAAAAAGGTGGTGGTAACTGGGATATTAAAGAGATAGAAACTATTTCAAAACGTATTGGATGTGTGTTACGTATTAGCCCAGACGTTTACAGGGCAGCTAAGAGACCTTTTCGAAATGATAAAAATTCTCTTCTATATATCAAAGACTTACGTAACCAGTTAGCACATGGAACAATTTCATTCGAGCAATCGGGTGAAAACTTGACGGTGAGTGATTTGAAGGAATTAAAAGGGAGAACAGTTAATTATCTTGAAGAAGTGGTTCAATCATTTAGTACTTACATATCGCAATCTCATGTTCTTGGAAGCTAATTTCCGTCCAGATCATAGAGGTAGCTAAATGATATCTAGCGTTGACCTCTTTTGTGGGGTTGGAGGCCTCACACATGGGCTACAACAGGCGGGAATAAATGTCAAGCTAGGAGTGGATTTCGACCCAGCTTGCGAGTTTCCGTATAAATCGAATAACAATGCGCAATTTGAACATTGTGATGTCACCCAATTGTGTGGAACTGACATTAAGAGAGTGTGGGATGATTCGCAAATTAAACTTCTTGCAGGATGCGCACCATGTCAGCCGTTTTCAACATATAGCAGAGCTAGTAGAAAATCGAAACCCAATCAGAAATGGGATCTGGTCAGAGAGTTTGCTCGACTAATCAGAGAATCGCAACCAGACCTAGTTACTATGGAAAACGTGTCACAGCTTGTTAGACACGAAGTATTCCAAGAGTTTCTTGAAGCATTATCTGAGTATCATGTCTGGCATTCAGTTGTTAACTGCAGCGAGTATGGAGTTCCGCAAACACGAAAACGGCTTGTGTTGATGGCTTCAAAATTAGGGCCAATCTCGCTGGCTAAGCCATACTTGTCTGCGCCTGTAACTGTGGAGCAAGTTATTCGTGATCTACCAGCTCTAAATGCAGGAGACATAGATGATGTTGATCCCATTCACCAAGCCTGCCATTTATCTCCCCTAAACATTAAACGAATTCAAGCATCAAAGCCGGGTGGAAGCTGGCGGGATTGGCCAGACGAACTTTTAGCAGATTGTCACAGAAAAGATAGTGGCAAAACGTATCCGAGCGTATATGGGCGTATGGAATGGAATAGTCTTTCACCAACAATAACGACGCAGTGTTTTGGCTATGGTAACGGTCGTTTCGGTCATCCAGAACAAGATAGAGCTATCACGTTGCGTGAAGCGGCAATGCTTCAGACATTTCCACAATCGTATAAATTTATTCCGAAGAACGAAAAAGTTATTTTTCATGTATTGGGTCGTCTCATTGGGAATGCCGTTCCAGTCAAACTCGCGAAGTCAATCGGTGACGAATTTATCAAACACGTTAAGGCTCACAGAGCGTTCTCTAATGAAGCTAACTGATTTCATACTCATCTCTACATAAGTCTATTGTGATTAATCAATTCGATCCTATTGAATTTATCCATCGGCGATCGCCTGATCCGTTACATCATTTTTAGCCAACTAAATATTTGATTTGCTGTTAGTTCTAGCTCTATTTCTGGGAGACTTACAATTGCTTGTTCCCCTTCACATAAATTTGGTTGCTGTGATGGCGATAAACACAAAATACTGAGGTCATCGGGATCAATAAACCAACCGAGACGACTGCCATTTTCGAGGCAATACAGAATGTTTCCCAAGACTTTGTTTGGCCGCTGTTCGGGAGAAAGAATTTCGATTGTCCAGTCTGGCGCTAAAGGAAAATTGTCTGGGACGTCACCTTCTGCTGTGAAAGGAATACGCTCCCATGTAAAAACAGCGAGATCTGGAACTACAGAGCGATCGCCGAAACTACAGCGTAACTCTGGAAAGGCATAGGCAATTTTAGATTCTTCAGCGACTTGATTGATCGCAGTACAGAGTTTTCCTTGTAAACGACTATGCCGTCCTTTTGGCATGGGCTTTTGAATGACTTCTCCATTGATAAACTCACTAGCTGGCTTTGTTTCAGGCTGCAGCAAAAAATCTTGTAGCGTTAGATTCTTGGGGACAGCTTGCACCATGTTCAGTGACCTAAAAATCTGTGAGTATATTGCCATTCTAGAGCAACCAAATTGAGAAAAAGCCAGAGCTGATTACTTTCGACCCAATTTTTGAGATTTTTGAGAATCCCTAGAGCTGCTCTTCCAAAGTCTGTAATTTCATTGGTAAACATAATAGGGCGATCGCCCCCATCTCGAAAAGAAAAAAGGCGATCGCCACTGCATAGATTGGAGATGGTTCCAAAGACTTACTTTAGAGCCGCACGTATTGCCTCAACCCGGTCGCGGTTAACGCCCAGATCAGACTTGCCGAGGCGAGAAGCAGAGCGGACTTGAATAGCACTGCCATCATGGAAAAATTCTACGTCGTCAACAAAACCCATGAGCTTCGTTTTAAATTCTGCGTAAAGATAATTCTCTGTTTGTTCCATGATTGTTGTCCCTTCCATCCCCTCGATAACCTGACGAACTTTATCCAGAGAGACAGCTGGTAAAGGCGCGATTTTTTCTTGGGGGCGATCGCTCTGACTACAGACACAATTTGGTGTGCCGGGACAGGGTTTCAGTTTGCCATCCGTCACCCCAAGATCATCAGGGCGCGTACCAGAAAAATTAAACATAATGCAGATCACTCCTCACGCCGTCCCCAGCGGAGATCCGGCTTAAAATATTGTTACATTGGTCATCATATCTGGATTTTTCAGAAAACGCAGCGATTCCCTGAGTCGAGGCTTTTATCATGGGACAATATGGAGCAACTCACGGCGTTATTTTGCGTCACATAACTTATCGCGGGATATTTTCCCCATTCACTGCGGTCTTTACGGATAAATTAGGTTAAATAGTATGGCTCCAAGGTTACAGGGCTTCGGTAAAAAACTTTCTCTCTTCTCTGGCGGGCTCCTCGCGGCGATCGCCGGCACCGCTCTATTGACCTTTACAAACCCTCGTCAAAATCCTGTCCAAGCCCAGAACGCAGGCGCACTAACCGTTACATCCGATATCCAAGAGGCTAATACCGAAACAGGCATTATTACCGCTCGGGGTAATGTACGCATTAACTATCCCGCCCGTAATATCCAAGGTACTGCCGCCCAAGCCCAATACTTTTCGACCGAGCGCGTCCTCGTCCTTACAGGTAATGTTTACGTCCTCCAAGACGGCAATAGTATGCGTGCCGAGCGTATGACCTACAAAATTGATGAAGGTCGGTTTGTCGCAACTCCCGCCCCCGCCGAGCAAGTCGAAGCAATTTATCTCGTTCCAGAGGAAGAAGAACCCGCTCCCGCTGAAAATTCAGCACCTCCTGCTCCTGAGCCAGTGATTAATCTGCCGTAAACTAGGAATAATCTGTAAACTTGAGGCATTCCGTTCCGAGCTATTTGTCTATACCAAGAAAAGATTTAAGTAAAGACAGTCTCAATTTTTAGATTTCACCCTTACCCGCAGCATTGTGACTATTTTTCTAGATAACATCCGCAAAGTTTACGGCAAACGCGTCGTCGTTAATCGCGTTAATCTCAAGGTAAATCGCGGTGAAATTGTCGGTTTACTCGGCCCCAATGGTGCAGGCAAAACCACTACTTTTTACATTACAACGGGCTTGGTGAAAGCCAATGAGGGTCAGGTTTGGCTCGATCAACAGGAAATTACTTCCCTCAGCCTTGATCAACGGGCAAAGCTAGGTATTGGCTATCTAACCCAGCAACCTAGCATTTTTCGGAATTTGACGGTTAAAGAAAATATTCAGCTTGTTTTAGAGCAATCTCCCCTGTCGCCACGGCAACAACGCCAGCGTTTACAGGGATTATTAGAAGAATTCCGCCTCACAAAAATCATGCAAACCAAGGGCAAGTTGATTTCTGGTGGTGAACGTCGCCGGACTGAGTTGGCTCGTGCTTTGGCTGTGCAGGGTCGAGGCCCCCAATTTTTATTATTAGATGAGCCGTTTGCTGGCGTTGACCCGATCGCCGTGGCAGAGATTCAGCAAATTGTTGCCCAGTTGCGAGAGCGGGACATGGGTATTTTAATTACCGACCATAATGTGCGGGAAACCTTGGCAATTACTGACCGAGCGTACATTATGCGGGATGGTGAAATTTTAGCCTCTGGTACACCGGACGAACTCTACAACAATCCTTTGGTGCGGCAATATTACCTCGGTGAAAATTTCAGTCAGGGCGTCAATAATTACCTCTAGAAACTTTGTGGATATGGGTGGTCTGATGTTGGCAGGGTAGTGATCGTCTTTGCCTGCTGTCGATTCTTTGGGTAACAAGTTTGGCGATCGCCGCAATACTCGGGATCAGAAATGCCTACAATATTGGCTGTCGGTTTAGATTTTTTTGTTGAGCAACGGTTTACAGTCATGAGTGAGACAACAACGCCTGAAAACAAGCAGGGTAAATGGCAGAAATTGGTAATTGGGTTTGTGGCGATCGCCCTCGGCGTTGCCCTAGCCCTTGGGGTGAAAACCCAGCCTCCCGCTGAAACCCTTGAAGCACAGGCTGCGGCTGCTATGTCGCTAGATGTTGCACTGGCTAATGAAAAGCCGACCCTCGTGGAGTTTTATGCCGACTGGTGTACCAGTTGTCAGGCGATGGCAGAGGATTTACGTCAAATTAAAGGTAATTACGCCAATGATCTCAACTTCGTCATGCTCAATGTCGATAACGGCAAGTGGTTGCCGGAGGTCTTAAAATATCGCGTGGATGGTATTCCCCACTTTGTCTTTTTCGATGAAACAGGCGAGGCGATCGCCGAAACCATTGGTGAGCAACCCCGTCCTGTTTTAGAAGCGGATCTCGATGCGCTCATTGCCCATACAGAGTTGCCCTACACCTACAATCAAGGGCAAGTTTCAAAATTAAAAGATGCTCCGGCCACCAATCAAGCTGATCCCCGCAGCCACGGCGCGCAAGTAAAGGGCTAGTCCGTCCGGACATCAACCCAAAAAAGCGTTCAGTATAATAGCTGCAATATCCAACGGCGATCGCCGCCGACAATGGCATCACCAGTTTTTCTGCATTCATTACTTTAGGTAAAACACGCTCATTATGAATATTAGACAAACCGCTCTCCTTGCCCTTGCCCCCCTCAGTGCCATGGCGATCGCCAAAACCGCCACTGCCCATATGGTGCAAACCGACTATACGATGCGCTTTGATAGCCTCGAAATTCAGGCGACCTTTGGTGAGGGCGAAGGTTTTCCCGATGCTCCGGTTTCCATCTACGCCCCTGATAATCCCGATGAGCCGATTCTCACAGGTCGTACCGATAGCGAAGGCAAATTTAGTTTCCAGCCAAATCAAGAAATTGAAGGGGAATGGGCCGTTGAAATTGGTGATGCAGAAACCAGTCACTGGGATTATCTGGTTGTTCCCGTCACCAACTCTGGCGTGGAATTAGATGCCATTAGTCAAGCTGAATCGGCTGCTATTCAAGCTCCCCACCGCCACGATACCTTTGCCTATTCCTTTGCGCTGATTTTGGCTTCCCTTGGGGCGATCGCCGGTTTTCGTTTCTTGCGCTTGATGTCCCACTAGGACATTGATCAACATTCAGTAAAGCCTGTAATCAGGCGATCGTCTATTGAGTTAGTGCGTGGTTTCATTTTGTCTACCACCCACTGTAGAGAAATATTGTGAGTAGATTGGTGCGAAGTCAGGCTACTGTCCGATACTCTGCCGATAATTTGTTTTAAGGATACTTTGTATCATCTATGGATTCTAGCCTGAATATTATCTGGGTAATTTTCTGCGCCATCCTCGTCAGCACCATGCAAGCAGGGTTTTGCTGCCTAGAAAGTGGGCTAGTCCGAGCAAAAAATAGTATTAATGTCGCGATTAAAAATCTCGTTGATTTTTGCATTGCCTCGTTAATTTTTTCCCTTGTCGGTTTTGCGCTGATGTTTGGGGATAGTCACTATGGCTTGGTTGGTGGTGTCTTACCGCCGGCCTCCCAGTGGTCCGCTGAAGACTACACTTTTTTTCTGTTTGAATTAACGTTCTGTGGCACCGCGACAACGATTGTTTCCGGAGCGGTCGCTGAGCGGATGAGTTTTCTCGGTTACTTTGTAACCTCTGTGATTATTTCTGCCGTAATTTATCCCATTACCGGACACTGGGTTTGGGGGGGGTTACGTTTTGATACCGCAAATGGTTGGCTCCGCACCCTAGAATTCCATGACTTTGCCGGGGCAACAGTAGTCCATTCTGTGGGAGCTTGGATGGCTTTAGCCGCCATTTTAGTGATTGGTCCTCGTCTCGGACGATTTACGCCGAAGCTAAAAGATATTGATGGTCACAATTTGCCAACAGCAGTCCTTGGTGTTTTTCTACTGTGGTTTGGCTGGTTTGGGTTTAATGGAGGCAGTACTTTCGCCTTTAATGAGCACGTTCCACAAATTTTGGTAAATACAGCTCAGGGTGGTGCTGCTGGGGGTTTAGCAGCATTGCTGACAACTTGGTTTTTAGATAAGCGTCCCCAAGTGCCTCTGATTATGAATGGGGTGGTTGGTGGTTTAGTTTCAGTAACGGCTGGGTGTGATGTGATTACTCCAGCAGGTGCTATCTGCGCCGGGGCGATCGGGGGAATTTTGTGTACATTATCGGCGCGGATTTTAGTGTGGTATCGCATTGATGATCCGGTAGGAGTGGTGGCCGCCCACTTAGTTTGTGGGGTTTGGGGCACGAGCGCCGTGGCCTTATTTGCAGACCCGACCCTCTGGGATGGTAGTCAGGGGTTTTGGCGTTCCCTAGGGATTCAAGTACTGGGTGTGACAAGCATTGGTCTTTATTCATTTTTTGTTGGTTATGGCGCACTAAAGCTCGTGAGTTTATTTGTGCCCCTTCGGGTAACCGCAGCAGAGGAGAAAATCGGTCTCAATGTTTCTGAACATGGCGCAAGCACTGCGACTCAGGAGCTCATTGAAGGGATGAATGAGCATGTTTTGCGAGGAGATTTTACACAACCTGTAGTGGTGGAGCCAGAGACTGATGTGGCCCCGATCGCCAACCATTACAATCGTGTGCTCGCCAAAATGAACCAGATTCGCTCAGAACTCAACGCCAGCCGTGGACAACTCCTGAGTATCTTGGATTCTCCTGCCTTTCCGGTGGTCATTAGCAATCGCGAAACAGGAACAATTTTATTTATTAATCAGCGGGCAGCGGCATTATTTGGCTTTGTCTTGCAGGAGGTCGGGCGATACCGAGAGGTGGATTTTTGGTGCCGCCCTGGCGATCGCCTAGATTTTCTGGCACAAATTCACAAACACGGCCAAATTGAGAGTTTTGAAGCGCAATTTTGTCGTGCTAATCAACAAACCTTTTGGTCCCTCATTTCGGGGTTAGAAATTACCTACGACGGTCAAGCCTGCGTGTTGTTTTCCTTCAGTGATATTTCAGTACAGATTCAACGGGAACAACAATTACAGTTTTTGGCGATGCGAGATGAGCTGACTGGACTCTACAATCGTCGTGCCTTTTTTGAAGAGGCAAATAAGGCGATCGCCAGACATCGGCAGGAGTTGGGAGAGATGGTATTGATGATGCTCGATGTGGATCATTTCAAACAGATCAACGATCAATATGGTCATGGCATTGGTGACGGTGTTCTCCAGCAAATTGCCAGTCAGTGTGAACAAGTGCTTCAGGATATTGGATTTGTGAGTCGTTTGGGAGGGGAAGAGTTTGCGATTTTGCTACAACAGGTTTCTTCTCCGACGACAGCGATGGCGATCGCCACACAACTATGTAAAAGTATTGCGGAGCAACCCATTGTCGTAGATGGAAAATCCCTCTCCTCAGTCTCGGTAAGCATTGGTATTACGATGGTTCAGCCAAATCTTAGCCTCGATATTTTATTGCAACAGGCAGATCGCGCCCTGTACCGTGCCAAAGCTGCTGGCCGTAACCGGGTAGAAGCCTATTTCCTCACCGATAGCTTTCCCTCGTAGTCTCTCCATTGGACGAAATTTTCGTTGTCTTCCACTCACCCATTCTCCGCGTCATCTGTTCCTCGGCGGCTAGGTCAAAATATCTGCGCCGAGGAGTTTTTTGTACTTGATCTGCAACGTTTGGTTAATGAGGGGATACCGCTGTAATGCAGGATCTTGAGCGAGTAATTGCTCCGCAGCTTCCCGCGCGAGAACTAAAACTTCTTGATCTTCGGTCAAACTTGCCAGCGCAAAATCGGGCAATCCTGACTGTCTTGTGCCCAGCACTTCCCCCGGCCCCCGTAACCGTAAATCCATCTCTGCAATGAAAAAGCCATCGGTAGATTGCTCCATTACCTGCAACCGATTTTGGGAATCATTAGATTTGCTACTGGTGACGAGCAGACAATGGGATTGATGTTTGCCACGACCCACTCGTCCGCGCAATTGGTGGAGCTGCGATAACCCAAATCGTTCTGCATTTTCGATGAGCATTACCGTCGCATTGGGAACGTCAACACCCACTTCAATCACGGTAGTAGACACAATAATTTGATCTTCTTTATTCCGAAAACGGGTGAGGGCTTCGTCTTTATCGGCGGATTTCATCCGTCCATGCAATAGCCCCACATTAAAACTCTGGAATACCTGCTCTGATAACCTTTGGTGTTCTTCGACGGCGGCTTTAGCTTCTAATTTCTCGGATTCTTCCACCAGCGGAAAAATGATATAAGCTTGGCGACCTTGGGCAACTTCTCGCTTAATGAGGTCATAGGCTTTGCGGCGATCGCCTCCTTTAATGACTCGCGTATCAATGGGTTGCCTGCCGGGCGGTAACTCATCAATTTGACTGACATCCAAATCACCATGGAGCGTCAGAGCAAGGGTGCGGGGGATGGGTGTTGCGGTCATGGTTAGGACGTGGGGGGCATCTCCTTTCGCTAATAGTCGACCCCGTTGTTGCACCCCAAACCGATGTTGCTCGTCGATGGTTACCAATCCCAAATTTTGAAATTGCACCGGATCTTCGATGAGGGCGTGAGTTCCTACTAAAACTTTCAGTTCGCCAGTGGCGAGTTGGGCATGGATTTCCCGTCGCTTCTTCGTCTTCGTTGAACCCGTTAACAACTCCACTGGCAGATACAATTGGTTAAACCAATTCACTAATTTTCGGTAATGCTGTTCCGCCAAAACTTCAGTAGGAGCCATTAATGCCGCCTGATAACCCGACTGAATTGCCGCTAAAATTGCGAACACTGCCACAATGGTTTTACCTGCACCGACATCCCCTTGTACTAGACGATTCATCGGCGTAGATTGACCTAAATCCGCCATGATTTCGCCCACTACTCGATTTTGCGCACCCGTCAATTGAAACGGCAATATCTTTTGAAATTTTTCAATGAGTTCGCCTTGGGGCACGAAAATAGCGCTAGTTTGTTTCGCTTTTTCCTGTTGTCGCCGCTGCAAAAATCCCAATTGTAAATAGAAAAATTCATCAAAAACCAACCGTCGCCGGGCATGGACTAAAATTTCGGGGTTCTCTGGGAAATGAATATTGGCGATCGCCTCGGGGAGTTTCATCAGCTCAAAATCATCCCGCAACACCGCCGGAAAGGGATCTTTTAGTTGCGGTAGAGCGGCCATAGATGCAATGACAACCTTGCGAATGAGATCTGCGGGGACCCCATCTGTTAAAGGGTAAACCGGTAATACACGCCCAATTTTGAGAGACTTGATATCTGCCTCATCACTCGTCAAAACCTCAATTTCTGGGTTATCCAACGTCAGACCGTATTTCGTTTTTTTCACTAAACCCGACGCGGCGATCGCCACTCCACGGGGATACATTTTCTTTTGCTTTTCCTGCCAACCGCGATTACTAAATCGCGCCCCAGCATAAAATCGACTAAGCTTTAGGCGACCGCTACTGTCCCGCATATATAGCTCGAAAATCGAGAGTTTTTTATTTTTCGGACTCGTAAAAATATTGCACCGCACCACAGACCCCACCAAGGTCACCGTTTCGCCTGCCTGAAGATCCGTAATTTTTACCTGCTTGGCATAGTCAATATGTTCGCGGGGGTAATAAAACAAGGCATCCCGTACTGTGAGCAATCCCAATTTCGCTAGCTGCTCAGAGCGTTTTGGCCCAATCCCCGGTAAATACATTAACGGCTGATCGAGGGTGATCTGCTTTTGATAATTTGCCCGTTTAGGGACTTTGTTATAAACCGATTCTGCCCGGGGGGACTTGACCTTGCGGGGTTCATTAACCGGAGCCTCTAATTGGGTTTTGACCTGCTGTAAAAAAGACCGAGTTTCTGCAACGACTGCCCGTCGTTTTGCTGGCGTAAAACCTTGGTACTGAGAAAATTTCTGGGCAAAATCTGTCCACCGCCGCCGCGTATCAAGATCTAATCGTGCAGGGGGAATTTCCCCGAAACTAAGACAGAGAAATTCACTAAATCGATATTTGTGCCCCTGAAGATCTTCGAAGCCCCGTTCAGCTTCTACAGACAATGCTTTTTGTAATCGCAAAAAATCCGGCGAATCCATAACTCAACTACAGGGGGGGACATACTACTGTCTAAGATTATTGTGCATACATATGTCTCGATCGGCCGTCGGTTTCTCATAAAAGTTGACGCAAACATACTGGACGGAACGCCTCGACTTTAGGATCGCATTCTAAACGTAAACCTAGAGCATTATCGTTGCAGTTTTATTCTACGGAAATCTGGTAGATGTCAGGAAACAGCGAGGTAACAGAATCCTAATAGACCACGATTGAGAGCAAGAAATTTCACTGGTCGCCAAAAGACGATCGCCATCTTTGTACTCTATTGCCCAGCTGTATCTGGGGCAGCACACAAAACTCATCTTGGTTCTGACATGAATTTGTTAAGCTGAGGGTAATTCTTTGGTCTTTGTTGCGGGCGATCGCCGCCCCATATTTTTTTAACCGTATGGCTCGTCCCAAGCGCAAAAAGTTTTTTAAACGCATCTATCAAAAAGAACCCATTTCTAGTTTTTTGATTGTGATGGGTTTAATTCAATTGGTCATTGGTGGTGTGGACAGCCAGTGGAATTTATTTTCTCTGGGTTCAGGCTTAGTTTTAGGCGCTTTTGTTGTGCGCTGGTCCCAGATTCGCAAACGACGTTTGGAAAGTGAGCGGGTTTTGCCCCGACGTTATTTGCCCCCTAGTGAAGCTCCAAGGCCTTTGCCGCGCTGGGATGAAGAGTAATTTGTACCTCAATAAAATCTGTGTCAATACCAACACCGTTACCAACGACACAACTAAAAATTGGGGAAGTCGCCAAACAAAGTGATTTACCTGTTAAAACCATTCGCTATTACGCTGACTTGGGGTTATTGTCCGCGGTGATGGGGCGATCGCCGAAAGGTTATCGTCTGTTTTCCCCAGAGGTGATTAACCGTCTAGCATTTATTAAACGCGCCCAATCGTTGGGGTTGAGCCTACAGGAAATCGGCGAAATTTTGACCGTGCACGATGGCGGCGCATTGCCCTGCGGTGTGGTGAAACAGCAGCTCCAAGAAAAATTAGAGGAGCTAAACGCACAAATTACAGCCCTCGTTACCCTCAAAGGGGAGTTGCAAGGTATTCTGTCTGGTTGGCAGGATTTTCCGGCACAGAACGGTAACCAACCGACAATTTGCCCCAACTTACAACGATGACCCCCTTACAAATAACTTGGTTTGCACAACTGAAAAAATATCGGGCGATCGCCGTCATTCGGTCTAGAGACTGGGAAATCGGTTTGAAAATGGCAGAAACAGCCATTGCATCTGGTCTTAATCTTATTGAAATTACTTGGAGCAGCGATCGTGCTGGCTATTTAATTAGTTATCTTCGCGAACATTACCCCGACTGCCAAATCGGTACAGGTACAATTCTTTCTGAGCTGGATTTAAAAGAGGCGATCGCCAGCGGTTCTCAATTTGCCTTTAGTCCCCACAGCGATCCGAATTTAGTAGAGATTGCCCACAACGCTAATATCCCAATGGTTTTGGGAGCGCTTACCCCGACTGAAATTATGCAGGCATGGCAATGGGGTAGCGACGGCGTGAAAGTTTTTCCGGTTAAATCTGTTGGCGGTGCACAGTTCGTCAATTGCTTGCAGGCTCCCCTTGGTCATATTCCTCTGATTCCTACTGGTGGGGTTACCCTCGCTAACTATCGCCAACTTATAGAGGCCGGGGCGATCGCCGTTGGGCTGTCCAGTGATTTGTTTCCAGCTATAGAAAAAGAAGCACAAAATTGGTCTGAAATTATCACCCGCATTCAGCAATATTACTCACTGTAAGCTTCAAATTGTCACAAAAAAACGACCCCCCAATGGCGATCGCCCCACAAATATTAGAAATAAATAAAATCGACTTTACTCTTCGTCGTCAGCACCCACTTGCTTCAGGTGAATATGCTTACGACCTAAAGAAATTTCGAACTCATCACCGGGTTGCAAACTCATTTTTTTAGTATAAGCAGAACCGATCAAAAGATTGCCATTAGACTGAACGCTGATGCGGTATGTTGCAGCACGACCACCACGACCTTGAGCACTAGTATTACTGTCAAGCTCTACGCCTTCTGCTTCGATCAAAGCATTATAGAACTTCATCATATTGACGCGCTCTACACCATTTTTTGTCACGGTATAGTAGCCACATTCTCTGGCTTTTTCTTCTTTTGTATGGGTTTCCAACTCCTTTACTTTCGCGAGTAGTGCATCACCAGTTAAAGGTTCGATTTTCTTTTTAGTAGCCATTTATCTAAGACATCACGAATAACGATACACTTGGGAGGAATGAGGTTAGTATGAACGTTCAACAGTATTACTAACAGACTCAAAACTGCCAAGGAATTTGTTTGTTAATTATATAGTACATTATTCTTTAAAAAGTAAATATTAAATGCTTTTTTTCTAAAAACACAT
>CAZXBK010000091.1:0-18216 GCA_964638765.1 uncultured Synechococcus sp.
GGCGACCGCCGATACCCATCAGCCACCGCACACTGTCAGAGTAGTGGGGATATAGCTCGGCGAACCCGGCCAGGATTTTGCGGTATTCCTCTCGGGTAAAGGGCTGGGGGCTCTGCTTTGGGGCCGACTTTACCCGCACGTTTTGCCAGGGGTTCTCTGTGGCCAAGCCCTTGCTAATGCCCCAGGCCCAGCAGGAGCGCACCAGGCTAATGCGCTCGCGGGCGGTGGAGCTGGCCAGATGCCGCAGCAGGTAGTCGCGAAAGTCCAGGGCCTGGTCTTCGCTGAGGCTTTCCACCCGGCGCTGCTTAAAATAGGTCGTCAGATGGCCGGAGGTGCCCAAGTATTTATCCAGGGACACCCTAGTGATCTGCCGCCGCTTCCAGTCTGTATAGCGGGAAAATAGCTCCACCACCGAGAGGGAATCGGTCTGGGCCTGGGCGCGGTAGCGGGCCAGGGTGCGATCGAACTGGCTGGCCAGGATGTCGGCCCGGATGATATCGGCCCGGGCTTCGGCCAGCCGTCGATTGGTTTCGGTATCCGGCAGCCCCATGGTTAGGGTGTAGCGTTTTCCCTCGTGCCGCCAGCGCAGGCGCAGCCAGCCCTTATCCGTGCCGACGGTGATATTTCCTTTGGGCGTTTTTGGCATTTTTCTGTCTACCCACTTTCTACCCAATTCTGGCAGATGGGGACGGACATATGGCACTTCCAGGCTGACAGGTCGGCTACCCAGCGACCCTGTCTACCCGCGCTTTTAAAACTCAAAAACCGCTGATATCAGCGGTTTTCTAGAATCGGAGCGGCGGGATTTGAACCCACGACCCCTACTACCCCAAAGTAGTGCGCTACCAAGCTGCGCTACGCCCCGATTTCTCAACAGTTTTACATTCTAGACGCATTTTTTATAAATGGCAAGCTTTTTGCGTCACGAAATTCGGAAGTTGTTATGATTACAGTGGATTCAGGCTATTTTTCGTCCTTATTATTTCATGGGTTATGCAGAAGAATTGGCAAGTAGGGACTTTATTTGGCATTCCGCTATTCGTTGACCGCTCTTGGTTTCTCATTCTCTTTTTAGTGACCAGTGTTGATGCTAATGATGCGGCGGTAAGGGCGATCGCCGGTTCAACGTGGCTTGCGTGGTTAACGGGATTGACAATGGCGCTATTGCTATTTTCGTCGGTGCTACTCCACGAACTGGGTCATAGCTTGATGGCTCAGGCCCAAGGCATTCAGGTAAAGTCGATTACGTTATTTTTATTTGGCGGGTTAGCTTCTATCGAGCGGGAGTCAAAAACGCCCTTTGAAGCTTTTGCGGTGGCGATCGCCGGGCCTTTGGTGAGCTTCGTTATTTTTGGACTGTGCTACGGCATTAGGCTCTACGCACCGGAAACTAGCTTGCTCAATTTCTTTGCGCGGGATATTTCACGAATTAATTTAATTTTGGCGTTATTTAACCTGATACCGGGTTTACCGCTCGATGGTGGCCAAATGTTTAAAGCAGTTGTTTGGAAAGCAACCGGCGATCGCCTTAAGGGGGTTCGTTATGCAGCAGGCAGCGGCAAATTGCTCGGGAGTCTTGGGATTGCTCTAGGGATTTTGGTGGTATTGTTCGCAGGCGAGTTAATGGGGCTGTGGATCTCGCTGTTGGGCTGGTTTATTCTTCGTAATGCCGATTCCTATGAGCGTTTTTCCGATCTACAAAATATTCTGTTATCCCTGACTGCCCACGAGGTAATGACCCGTGATTTTCGGGTCGTCAATGCCCACCTATCCTTGGCAGAGTTTACGGAAAAATATGTGTTGCCCCAGTTAGCGGTAGCACCAAAAAGAGCGATTTTTGCTAGCTCTGAAGGCCGTTATCGCGGCTTAATTCGCTCTAGTGCTCTCCAACATATTGAGCGGAGTGAATGGGACAACCTAGAGTTAAAGGATATTGCGATCGCCCTCAATCAGCTTGAGTCAGTGACAGAAGATGCAAATCTAGTGAAAGTTATTTGCCGTCTAGAAAATATTGAAGACAATTTTATTACGGTACTTTCTCCCGCTGGGGCTGTGGCAGGCATCGTGGATCGGGCACAGATTATTCAGGCGATCGCCAAAGAGTATGATTTAGAGTTGTCCCCCGAAGAACTAACAAAAATACGTACTGAAAGAATTTATCCTAAAGGTTTTCCCGTCGTTGAAATAGCGGCTCAACTCGAAGAAGAGAGTTAGTGGGCTGCCTGCTTTTCTGGCATTTATAATGCGAAAAACCAGTTCAGTGAGCGATCGCCCCATTTCAGATTCGGGCTTTTTATGGTGCAAGATTTCCAACCGACCTTTAATCCCAAAACCTATCTTCAGCTTTACCTTGACGGCGAATTTGATCAGTTGTCAGAGGGATTTCTTGAGGTTTTAACCCATTTTGAAACGGTGCTCTACACCGAGTCCACACCGGAATTACAGTATTTTGTGGACGTCTTTATTAAAAATTTTCTGTTCCTATTTTCGCAGCCAGATTACATCATTGGCGATCGCCACGCCCTGAGGTTTATCCAGCTCAATCCTGTCGTTGCTAATTTAACGGCTATTTCGAATCAGAAGACAACTGATTACTATCTGCAAATGTTGCAGAAGCAGCCACAAAATTTCATCAAAATTCTGACGTTACTCAATCCCCGTTGCGAAACGAGTATCGATTATCCACTACTTTTTGAGACGAATGCTGGCCTTACCGCCCGCTGGTATTCCTACTACATTGAGCTTTATTTATCCGCGCAGGTAAATTCTGTTGCCCGTAAAAATCTACGGAATCACATTGCCTATGCCGACGACGAAAGATTAGTTGAGTTCGCCAATATTGCCGATGTTTATTTTGGGTCAACCTACATTAATCACGAAGGCGATCGCCCAATTAAACAACGCCTAAACCATGCCATTCGTGCCAACGATTTTTGTCAGACTGCAAAGATTGAAAATATAAATCCCAACCCGAAAAAAATTGCTGTAATTACTGCTTTCTGGCATCAAAACCATTCGGTCTATCGCACTCTTTATGCTTATTTAGAATCTTTAGGTTCTGATTACGAGCTAACACTGGTTTATCTAGGGTCAAACATAGAAAATATCGATCAAACTTTATTCCAACAAGTCATTCCCTTAGACGTTGTTAATGGCACTTTAAATATCGAGCCGATCCGCCAAAATGACTTTGCGATCACCTATTTTCTTGATGTTGGCATGAGTCCGGAAAGTATCCTTTTATCAAACCTGCGCATTGCACCCATCCAAATCGCCGGAACTGGTCATCCCGTGAGTACCTACGGCTCTGAAATTGATTACGTGATTTCGGGCGGAGCCGTTGAGGTGAAGTCCTTAGCGAATAAAAACTACGATGAACAACTCGTTTTATTGCCGGGTAATGGTGCAGTTTATCAACGCCCTGACTACGAATTACAATATCCGAAAAAAACGCGGTCTGAGATTATTATTAATTGCCCTTGGCTCGGTCAAAAAATCAATGAGCCACTGATTAAATTACTCGGTTATATCCACAAAAAGGCCACAAAAAAAGTATTTTTCCGCTTCTTTCCTAGCCACTCCCTCCGCAAAAATGGCGTGATTCCTCTATCGCGTGATTTAGCCACAATTTTGCCAACTGATGCCTTTGAAATTATTCTTGGTAAGCCCTATAAAGACTATATGGCGATGCTAGAAGCTGGCGATCTAAGCTTGGATTCCTATCCCTTTGGTGGGTCTAATGTGATGCTGGATAATATCTATTTGCGTAAGCCCATTGTGAGCTATGAGGGAAAAAAGTGGGCAAACCGTATCGGCTCCCAACTGTTAAGGCAAATCGGGATGTCCGAGCTGATTAGTACCAATGCCAATGACTATGTCAAGCTCGCCCTGAAACTTGTAGACAACACGGCCTATCGTCAAGGAGTCGGCGATCGCCTCCGTAATATTGACCTTGATGCAAAGCTACTTAGTACCGACGAACCCCAGTATTTTAAACAGGCGATCGCCTATCTTTTAGAAAATCACCAAACCCTCCAGCAGGACAAATCCCGTAAACCGATTGAAATTGGAGCAGATCTGAAGGGCTAAATATGTTTAGCATAGAGAGCATTGTTTAGTTTTGTATTTGTCTGGCGTATGTTGTTTCGTATTTGTGCCGCTGTCCTTGCCTGTGTTTTGTGGTGTTTCAATCCTGCGGTCAGTTCTGCCGCGTCTTTGTTTCCCGGTTCTGCCCCTAACGATCTGGGTATTAAAGAAGAACATCTTTCTCCTTGTCCTGTCACACCAAATTGCGTTGTCAGTGAGGAAACAGATGCCACCCACGCCATTGCACCTATCTCCTACACAGGCGATCGCCAACAGGTACGCCAAGCCCTAGAAGATGTTTTAGGTGTGGTGCCCCGCACAAAAATTGTTGAAGCGACTGACCGATACATCCGTGCCGAATCCAGTAGTCGTTTATTAGGCTTTGTGGATGATGTGGAGTTCTACTTTCCCGAAGACGAAAACATCATCCATATCCGCTCTGCATCTCGCCTTGGGGAATCAGACCTTGGTGTCAACAAGCGTCGTTTAGAACAAATCCGTTTAGCACTACAGGATTTAGAACTTTCCCCCAAAATGTGATTTAAATCACAAAAAATAGCTTTTGAAATCACCCAGTAGGTGCAGCTTTTTTTAGATTATGGATGTAGAGGAACCATAACTAAAATTTAAAGATGTCCCTACCCAAAGTTTTACTTTTACCCGGAGCTGTTTCTGAGATGCTCGCCTCAGTTTCAGATTCAGGCAAGCTGCGGTTAGGCGATCGTTACGGTTTGCTAGCGGCAACTTTAGACGAAAATTTATCAGAAGACGAAAGACGAGCCATTAACCGCATTATCCGTTCCGCTACTCGCGGCAAAATCTCGATAACTCAAGAATTGTAATTTTTTCCCCAAGAGTTAATCACAATCAAAATTCACTCAGTAGCCTTTAGACATATTTCTAATTGGCTACTTTTTTATTGCCTATGTAGAACCTCTCTCCCAAATTATAGAAAAGAAACTTTTGTCAAGTTTTTAGCAACAATTCTTACCACAAAGTTTATGGGAATTTCCATAATTGAGTATTAATTACTAAGAAAGATGCCTAGCGCAAGGAGTTAATTGTGAAACAGGTTGGTCAGATGACTTGGAGTCCTAACGGTGGAACATCAGTCGGTGTCTTGCATTTACGTCTCAATGCCTTTGAGCCTTGGAAGCCCTACACTGAATTTCCAAATTATCAAAAGCCTGACTTACCTTCTAGCTCTGAAGGCTACGCAACATTTCTTTCCCTTATTCAGCAAAAGTGGGAATACGTGCGTTAATCCAATCTAGCTATCGGCTCGGCGATCGCCGCAATTTTTCCAGATGAAGTCCAAGGCGATCGCCCCACTTACCCAGTACAGATTTAGACCAAAGTCACCCATACCAATATTTTTTTGCTTGTGGTGTTGCGTAAATAAATGTAACAATAAAAGCAATGGGGTCTTGACAGACTTTCGCTAAATTATTCTTTTAAAGAGTGTTTACAGAATGAAACTTTGCTCGGTTTCCCCAATCGTCGTCGCAGAATTTTTCCAACAATCAGTAGGTAAGTGGCATTCCCAACGGCGCTACTACACCTTAAATTCCAGTAATGATCCTGTTTTAGAAGCCAATTCCAACCTTGAGGTCTTTTTTCTCGAGGGCGATCGCCCCGAATTAGCAGAACTGGCAAGCAAACATGGCCTGACCCAATCATCTCCATTTACCTGTGGCGCAAAAGTAGTGTGGGAAAGCACCTATACAAACGTTGAGCGTAAACCTCTCTTGGGAGAAACAGTCTTTGGTATCGACGGCAATAACATGTACCGCGATCGCGGTTTTTCTACCCCCGCGCCAATCATTGCCACCTTCACCATGCCCAGCTCAAACATTCTGCATTTAGCGACAGCCTACGACGGCGCAAAATTCGAAGAAGAAATCAAATTCGTCGGGCAGCGACACCGTACCCGTCAAACAATTATTTCTAAAGCAGGCAAAGAAGTGATGGTTGGTCAATACCTAGAAACACGCGTCTCCTAGAAATCGCGTAATTCCCAACAATTTAAATCAGCTTTAAGACTGTCGGTTCGCCAAAATAAATGTGCCATAATTAGCTAGCTTCGCACGCATAAGAGTAAAGAGCTGCAATAGCACACCAGAGTGATTCACCGCTAATCCCGCCCTTGATACCGAACCGATGGTCAACGAATATCTTTCTGCCTCGATCCTAGTGGTCGAAGACGATGCAACTCAAGCTATTGTCCTTAAAAAACTTTTACAAGACCAAAATTTCCATTTCTACTTCGCAGATAACGGAACAAGCGCCCTCGATATTATCCACGAAGAAAAACCAGACCTTGTACTGTGCGACTGGGTGATGCCCGGTATGTCCGGGATCGACGTTTGCCGGCAGGTCAAATCCGACCCAAAGCTTGCCAGTACTATTTTCATTCTCTTCACAGGAAAAAACTCTGTCGACGATCAAGTTTTTGGGTTAGAAGCAGGAGCAGATGACTTTCTCAATAAACCAGTAGAAAAAAGTCAACTTTTAGCCCGTATTCGTGCAGGTTTGCGACAAAAGCAACTGTATGATCAACTTCAAGTTACCAATCAAGCTTTAAAAGAAACTCAAATGCAGCTGATTCAAGCCCAGAAAATGTCAAGCTTGAGCCGAGTCGTTGCAGGTATTGCCCATGAAATTAATAATCCTGCCAATTTTATTTATGGCAATATTCAGTACCTACAAGAATATTTTGGTGACTTATTAGAAGCAATCGAAGTATTTTGCGAGATGCATGACGAATTGCCACCAAATATAGAAGAATTACTTGATGATCTCGACATTGAATATTTAAAACAAGATTTGCCAAATATTTTGACCTCTATGAGAAAGGGGACACAAAGGATTAGTAATATCGTTTCTTCTTTAAAGAGTTTTTCAGGGTTAGATGAAGCGGATATAAAATCAGTCAGTTTAAACGAATGTATTGACAATACCCTAAGCCTCATGGAGCATCAGCTTCAGGAGAAAAATATTGATATTGCCCGGAATTACGAAGAGATACCCGAAATTCAATGTCATTTTCGTAATATTAATCAAGCTCTTATGCACCTGATTTCTAATGCTATTGATGCCATAGAAAGTAAACAGGAACAAATACCAGAGTTACGCGGCAAAATAACTATTCAAACTTCCGTTTTATCAGCAGAAAAAATCAAAATATCAATTTTCGATAATGGGACAGGCGTTATCCCTGATGCCTTTGAAAATATTTTTGATCCATTTTTTACAACAAAGCCCATCGGCAGTGGCACTGGTTTAGGGCTATCGGTCACCTACAGAATCATTCAACGTCACGGTGGCATGTTGTCTTGTAATTCCTTTCCTGATACCGGTGCAGAGTTTGTGATTATTTTGCCATTAAAGCCTATCGAGATAGCGGCTTTAAGCGTATAAAAAAGATTAAAAAGAAGATTTTGTTCTCCGTAAATCCCCTATATTTTTAAAGTTTGGATGAAACTTTTGGAGTAACTTGAGTTTTTCTACTAAGGGCATGTCACATTTGAAGTAGGAGCTACTTTTTCAGACTGGGTAGTGAACGTAAACAAGGTAAAAGTTGATGAAAACTTGGCAAAAATTTCTCCAGATCGCTTTTGGAACTGTCGTAATCAACGGAGCTATGGTAGATGCCGCTAGAGCCTTCGAGTTAAAACCCAGACTAAACCTTGAAGTGGAATTCGAAAATTTACCAGAAATTGTAGTTGGTAGTGGTGGTATTCGTTTAGAGTCGGGGCCTGAGAACTTCGATCTTGACGAACCCGGTGAATTTTTTGACCTCGAAATTGATGGCTTTAATGTCGGAAAATTTGGGTGTTACACAGAGGTCGGTATTACTAATTTATTTGGGGGTACTAGTGGCGAAGGCTGTTCATTTAATCACTATTTATCATTCATTGATGAGTTGGGAAATGATCTAATTGCTAATTTAATTAATGATGATGGACTTCTTTCTGTTAATGCAATTTTTTCTAGGGATGTAGAGCTGCCAAACCATACTTTGATCGTGACGGTTTATGGTACTTTTCCTGATTCTGTGCCGGCTGTTCCTACACCAACTGCGGTGTTACCGATTCTAAGTGGTTTATTGGTGGCTTCAAACCGTAGGTCAAAAAAAGACTGTTAGGTTGATATTCAATTTTATGAAAGCATTAGTGCGGCCTCTCATGATTTGTCTGATATGCGGTTTTCGTTGGACGGAAAACGGCTAATATATAACAACGAAATTTAAGAAGCTTAGAGTAGTTGTATAAGCGTGTCTGAAGAACTTGATGATTTTTCTGCCCTAGATGAAATAGACATTCCTGAGGTAGTACGGGAAGAGTCTGTTGTTACAACAGCCAACGGTCGTCGTGGTAATAAATCGCTTTTAATCGGTGGAGCGGTTGGCTTCATCATTCTTGTAGTTGGGGCGATCGCCTTGTGGCAACTTGTTTTAGTTCGGTCTATCCCCACAGAGGTAAGCGAAACGACATCTACAGATTCTGAAACTTCGACAACGGACGATACAACAGCAACTGAAGACACGACAATACTTGAACCCGAACCCGACCAACTACTGGGACATTTTGCCTATGATGAAGCCCCCAGTTGGGAATTAGAATTTGTTTTCCCCAGTGGAACGCTGAAATTACGCCCATCGGCAGCGGAAAAATATCGGCAAATGACGGCTGCAGCCCGTCAGGATGGCATTAACTTGAGTTTAATTTCCGCGTTTCGCTCGATTGAAGAACAACGATATTTATTTTTTGGGATTAAAGAAAAACGACAACAGGATGTCTCGACTAGGGCAGAGGTTAGTGCGCCTCCTAGCTACAGTGAGCATCACACAGGCTATGCTGTGGATATTGGTGATGCGAATGTACCCGGTACAAACCTAAGTGAGAGTTTTGAAAATACTGCGGCCTTTCGGTGGCTAGAAAACAACGCGGCACGGTTTAGTTTTGAGCTATCTTTTCCACGGGATAATATTCAAGGGATTGCCTATGAACCTTGGCATTGGCGCTTCGTCGGCGACCAAAATAGTCTTGAAACGTTTTATAAATCTCGTAGTTTTACGGACAACGCGACTAATTCTGACCCTTCAACAGCAAATTAAATTCTGTAAGTTCTAAAGATAAATTCCATGGCTGATTCTTTTCCCCAAACCCAATGGTGGGTACAACGCTGGTTAGAGCTGCTTGATTCCTATCGTTTTAAAAAGAGATTGGAGCGGGCAAGGATTTATGCCAAGGAAGGTAATGTTTTAAATATTGATTTTGTCGGTTCAAAGGCGATCGCCGCAGTACAGGGGAGCGAACCTGAACCTTACAAAGTTTCCCTTACACTGACTGCATTTACCGACCAAGATTGGGGCTATGTCATTGAATCTTTAGGTCAAAAAGCGATTTTTTCCGCACAAATGTTGGCGGGGGAAATGCCGGAAGCGATTGAACAGGTATTTACCCAAAATGGCTTAAATCTTTTTCCGTTTACCCTCGGTGATGTGAAATCAAAATGTAGCTGCCCCGACAAGGCAAATCCTTGCAAACATATTGGTGCAGTTTACTATCAGCTCGGCGATCGCTTTAGTGAAGATCCCTTTGTGATTTTTCAGTTGCGGGGCCGTACTCGCGAGCAAATACTAGAAGCACTCAAAGACTTCCGTATAAGTCAAAATGATGATGTCCAGGAAAGTACCAAGAAAACCAAGCAATCTCCAGCATCTAAAACGAGCAAAAAAACCAAAGCAAAACCGTCTATTGATGTCGAAAAATTTTGGCAGTACGACCAGCCTCTTGATCCAAGTTTGGTCGTTTTAACGCCACCTACCGACGGCAAAACAACCTTAGAAGTGCTGGGTCAACTAAATTTACCCTATGAAGAAGCCCAAGTTTTTCAAAGCTATCTTCAGCAGGTTTATACTGCGGCTAGTCAACAGGCCTTAATGCAAGCTCTCCAAGGTGGTAATAACTAGGCTGTTGTTTTTTCTGAACTACTCTGATTGACTTTCTTGCCAATTTTTGGCTCGCTACCAGCTAAGATGCGCTCAATATTCGAACGGTGGCGCACAATGACATAGACACTCGCCAGCACCCCAAAAATAATATAGGGCAGTGGTTTCTGGAGGAGGATCATGAGCACCATAACGGCGATCGCCCCGGCAATAGAGCTGAGGGAAACGATCTGACTGAGGGCAATGACGACTCCGAAAGTTGCCAAGGTACCGAGGGCAACAATAGGGGTCATCACGAGTAAAACCCCAATGCTTGTGGCAACGGATTTACCACCTTCAAACCCGAGAAATATTGATTTGCTGTGGCCAATGACTGCGCCAAAGGCAGCGCCGACAATTAACCAATCCCGCCATTCCACAGGTAACGTCACCCATTCAGGATGGGCAAAGAGTAATTTGACAAAAAGAATTCCGGCAATTCCCTTAAGGGCATCACACAGCAAAACGGCGATCGCCGCTTTTTTACCGAGAGTACGCAGAACATTCGTTGCACCAGTCGAACCAGAGCCATGTTGGCGAATATCAATATCCTGTAGCCATTTACCAGCGAGATAGCCCGTCGGGATCGAGCCAAGCAGATACGAGACAAGGAGACAAGCTGCGGCGATCGCCAAGGAAATAGTCATAGCCTAGGTCTGAAAGTGATGCTAGAAAAAGTACGAAGAATCAGACTGGGGTTCCGGCGCAAAGGCAAGCCACAATTGGTATTGCAATAACGACAGACTGATATTGTCCTCAGCCTCATCAATAATAATTAGCGGTAGTTTATCATCTTCTACGAGGCGATCTGCCTTCTGTACCAGCGCATCGGGATTTTCAAATAAAATCACACCACGGTTGGGGCCAAAATCGCTCCGGGAAATCCCTAGACAATCCTGCAATCCCCGTCGCCATTCGCCTAGTCTTTCGGGGGTATTTGCCAAAATTAAAGCCCGCAGGCGATCGCCATACATGTTGTAGAGGACGGACAAGCCTGCTGATGCCACCAAAATATTTTGCAAACGGCTACCCATACTGCGGACAGCACCCCGGCCACCCTGCTCAAAGAACCACTTTTTCACTCGGTCTGAATGGATCGGCTCAAAGGTACGGCGCAATTGCCACGGTGGCCCGTAATAATCAGGAGACATTTGGTATTGCTTGAGGGTCGCTTCAATGCGTTGTACCCGTGCAGCAAAACTCTGCTTTGCAAATTGAGGGGGATCAAGCTTTTGTGGTGTCGGCTCAGGTTTGGGTTCCGGTGCTTTAGGTTGGCTCCAATTGTCGTCATAGCTGGGAAAATCCAGTTGCTCAGCAGCCATTACCAGATCCTGTAGACTACCCATCAAATAGTCGCGAAAACCCTGAACCCGTACGGCAATTTCCTGAGAAGTGCCCGCAAACGTGGTACGCATTTCTTCTCGGATGCGATCACGGCGACGTTCGAGCTGGTCGACGGATTTTTGGAGGGCGGCTTGCTTGCTTTCGAGGGTTGCTAGGCTTTGCGCCATAAACTGCTGTACTTGGGTTTCTAAGCCACCAGTTTGCTCGTTAAAAAGGCTTTGTTTTTCTTGTTTGAGAGCGGCAATTTCTTCAATAAGGGTTGCTTTTTGGCGCTCTAGAACAGTGATTTCTTCTTGCACTGCCTGAAATTCTGGTGTCAATGTCGGCGCTTCGGTTGTTGCTGCTGCTGCGTCGGGTGCGATAGATTCGGCGATCGCCTCTACTTCGTCCTTGATTGGCTCTTCGGTATTGCCAGACTGCCCATTAGCAGGAATTTCAAGGGGTTGGGGAGGAGCCGGCTTCAGGTCTAATTTTGGTCGGTCTTGGGAATCAGAACTCATAATTTATAAAATCCTCGGCGCACATAAATGAAGGGTTTAGGATAAAAAAGTTAGTCGCGACGGCAATGTTTTTCCAGTTCGCTTTGTAAGGTGCGCGGGTCAAAAATAATCGGTAAAAAGTGAATGCTCTTAACTTCTTTAAAGTAGAACAGGATTGGAACCCTTGTCCAAAAAATCCGCCAGTTCTGCCACTCGGTATAGGGAAAACGACGAATTAGCTTACCTGTGCGGTAAATATCTAAATCTGTCGCAGTAAATTGCAACCGTAGGGTAATTGTCTGGATCAACAAAAAAGCGCCAAATACACCAATAACGCCACCCACCCAAATCTGTAAAAAGGCGATCGCCCCGCCCGCTGCGATTAGGATAATCGGGATGTTGTAGCTGGGCTTTAACTCAACAACTTGGGGATTATTCGCTGGAATATTATCGGTAGGTTGGGCAGAAGTCATAGTCAAAAAATAATGTCCTGACAGTTACAGTGGGAACAGCGGTGGTTTAATTCTAACTTTTACTTTTATGGGACGCAGTTTGAGAAATATCGGCGATCGCCTTTAGTACCCGCTTTATCGTCATTTCAAACATTTGTAGGATAACTAAAAAGCTCAAGTCCCCCTTCCAAAGAGGGATTTAGGGGAATCCTATGTTCGAACAAAAACTGAAAATACGATCAATTCGTGAGTTTAAACGTTAAAGCGAAACTCCATGACATCCCCTTCCTGAACCACATATTCCTTACCCTCAGAACGGAGTAGCCCTTTTTCCTTTGCCGCATTCGTCGAACCACAATCCACTAAATCTTGGTAGGAAATCGTTTCTGCCCGAATAAAGCCCCGCTCAAAATCCGTGTGGATAACGCCAGCCGCTTGGGGTGCTTTCATGCCGACGAGAATTGTCCAGGCTCTCGTTTCCGTTTCGCCAGTCGTTAAATAAGTGCGTAAACCCAACAACTCGTAGGTTGCTCGGATTAGAGACTGTAAGCCACCTTCTGCCACACCTAGTGATTCAAGAAAATCGGCCTTTTCCGCATCATCCAATTCGACTAATTCTGCTTCTACCTGTGCGGAGACAACAACAACTTGGGCATTTTCATCGGCAGCTACACCCCGCACTTGTTCTACCCACTCATTGCCTTCTGCAAGGTCATCTTCAGAAACATTGGTCGCATAGATTACGGGCTTGCGCGTCAATAAACCCAATGCCTTGATCGCATTTTCCTCGTCTTCGTCTAATTCAACTTGACGAGCCGGTCTGCCATCTTCAAGGATAGGCAAGATTTTTTCGAGGACAGCGACTTCTAGGACTGCTTCTTTGGCACGGCTTTTTGCTTGCTTTTTTGCCCGTTCAAGGCGCTTTTCTACCTGAGCCATATCGGATAGTACAAGCTCAAGATTAATCACTTCAATATCGCGGACAGGATCAACAGAACCGGACACATGAATAATATCGTCGTCATCAAAGCAGCGCACCACATGGACGATTGCATCGACTTCACGGATATTGGCGAGAAACTGGTTTCCTAAACCTTCGCCCTGACTTGCTCCTTTAACGAGTCCGGCAATGTCCACAAATTCCATGCGCGTCGGCACAATTTTGGCGGATTTTGATAATTTTGCGAGGACTTCTAGACGAGGATCGGGAACTGCAACGACACCGACATTCGGCTCAATGGTGCAAAAGGGAAAATTCGCGGCATCTGCTTTGGCGTTTTCGCAGAGAGCATTAAACAGAGTTGATTTTCCGACGTTAGGCAGTCCGACGATTCCGGCTCGTAGCATGGATTTTTCTTACAGATCTGGGTTTTTAATTAGGTGGTCATTGTATCCCGAATTGCCAGAGTTTAATGGTTTTATCTTTGCCGCCAGTGGCAATGGTTTGACTGTCTGGGGAAACGGCGATCGCCTCAATTGCCCCGTCGTGTTCAGAGAGACTGGTGAGGGGTTGTTCTTGTCCGATTTGCCAAATATGTAAAGTACCTTGGTCGTCCCCGGCTGCGAAAAAACGTTTATTTGGAAAGATAGCTAGGGAGTGAATCGGATGCTCCACTTGATAAATTTTGTCGCAAGTTTGGGCGCGCACTGACCACACTCTGATCGTATTGTCTTCGCTGGCGCTAACGAGGAATTTACCGTTCGGGCTAATTTGAAAACCCGTGATCTTACCAAGGTGACCCGACAACTGACTGATGGGCGTTTGATTTTGCCAAAAGTAGAGATCATGTTCATTGGCACTCACAACAACGGGAGACCGACCATCTGCATGCAAAATATGGGAGCCATTAGCGGACCAGCTCTGCATAAAGGTTTTGGTTTTCAGATCCCAGAGGGCAATGTGTTGATCCGCGCCGAGGGTTGCTAACTGGTGATTGTTATCGAGGAGGGCTAACCCTAAAATCCATGACTGCCGTTCTTCGAGGCGATCGCTCTCTGTATTAGAGCGCCAATCCCATAGCCGCACAGTGTAGTCCCAGCTACTAGAGATCACTTGAGAGCCGAGAAATAGAGCGTTGGAGACAATGCCGCGATGTCCCCGTAAACAGCCCACTTCCCAGCGGTACTCCATATTCCAGATCCGAATGGTTTGATCGGCGGCGGCACTCGCTAAAAATTTTCCGGTTTCATCAAAATTCAAGTCACAAATATAGCCTTGGTGCCCCTTCATGGTTTTGGTGCAGTGCCATTTTTCTTGGGGAATGGTCGAGCGCTCTGGATTTGTCGATTTCGAGACTTGGAGAGGTGATGGATTCGCTTTTAAAGGAGCCGGTTTAAATGGTTGTTCGGGAACTGCAACTTGAACTTTATTTCCTCGTAATTGTTCTAAGGCAGCTTGGGCAGAAATAGGACGATCGCCGATACGGTCGGCAATCAAACTATCTAATAACTTGGCAAGGCGATCGCCTACAGGTGTCGTTAAATAATCCCGCCATACCCAACGACTTTCGGTGTCACCAAAGAGTTCAAAGGGATGCATCATCGTCAGCAGTTCAACGCAGATAACCCCCAAACTGTAAAGATCACTGGCCGGATAACTTTTGCCGTGGAGCTGTTCTGGTGCGGTATAAATGCCAGAGCCGATGAGAGTACCGGGTTGAACATTGGCAACTTTCGAAGTGACCTTCGCTGCGGTGAAATCAACGATCGCCCAGTAACGCTCTGGTGTAAAAATCAGATTTTTTGGACTTAGATCGCGATGAATCAGTTTATGGTCATGGACAATTTGTAGTAGCGGCAAAATTGCTTCTAGTAGCTCAATGACCTTCCCTTCACTAAAACGCCCTTTGCGATTGAACCGTTGCAACAGAGACTCACCAGCAATTTTCTCAAAAACTAGAGTCGGTACGTTGATCAGATCCTGTAGCGTTTTTGGTACGACGGAGTAGAGTAGCGTGGGAAATTCTCGGCGATCGCCAAGTTTTTTGAGCTGAGTCAGATTTTGTCTAAATTCAGCCAAAAACTCCTCTGGCATCACACTATCGGTGATGAGTGATTGCTTGATGACACAGTAGCTGACAGGATTAGTTTTGCGATCAAGACCAAGAATTGTACGTCCTTTAGTACCTTGCTGAATGAGGTTGAGACCTGTGTAGCGATCGCCAAGCCACAATTTCTGTCCACAATGCAGACAAAAGTTTCCCCCAGCGGGGTTTTCAGGTTTGTGACAGCGGGGATTGAGACAATAAACCATCAGGGCGGTCGCAGATGACAATACCTATTTTGACAAACAAAAGAACCACTAAACCGTACGATTCAGGATATTTTTTGGATGTGTTCAGCAAATTTTTGGTAAAGAGTACCCAAATCCCCCTATCGCCCTTTTCACAACCATCTCCGACACTATGAGATCGTCCTAAAATTAATTATTTGCCCGTCAATTTTTAGCTTGATTACTGTCGTGAAAATTTTTAATTTTGCTCAATTTTTAAGTCTTGTTCTTTGCTTTTGGTGTAGTTTGACGGCGATCGCCGGAGCAGAAACCATCCAAGAACGGATTGATGCTTATCCAAACTGGTCTAGTTTTCCCACAGTAGAGACAGTGCAAGGAGCCGACGATTTAGTTTATCCCGACTGGATGGCTGGTACATGGCAAGTCACAAGTATTTTGCGTGAGCAAACAGCGCCTCTCGCCCCAAAGGTTGTCACGCCGGGGTTTGAGCAAAATCGACAGTTTACTGATCAGCCCATCGTTTTTAAGGTCAAATTTGAACCCCAGCAATTTTTTGAGCAGCAAACCTTTGCCCTACCAAAACTCTTGGGCGGCGATCGCCCGATTGTGGCCAGCCGTGAATTTAATGGCACAGAAATTGCCAAAGCCTATCTTGGCGAACAGGGTTTCTTGAACGTCAAAATTGATCCGGCAAATCCCAACCGCCAACTGACTCGCCTCAATCGCAATCAAACCCTAATCTCCACAGTCACAGCGAGAGCGGCGGCGACGCCTGAAGACAATGAATTTTTGAGTACAGAAGTTACCCAGCAACAATTCCGAGGCATCCCGCAAGCCTATCTCAATACCGTTGAAACCACGACAGACTACACATTGCAAAATCCTGCTCTAATCACAGCAAAACAGATGACAGCAATTTATCTTTCGCCCAATGATCCACAATTTTTTGAGGCCAACAATCGACCTGTTGCTCTCTATCTCTATGATCTCACTCTCGAAAAATCAACTTAAACTCAGAGGCACATTGGAAATAGCAAGATGCCATTTCTGTCAGATTTAGTGGCGGCTTGTACAGATTCTGAGTGAAGTGGTTATTCGTCCATGGGATCCGTCGGATAGGATAAGGAGATATTTTGGGATGGGTCATTTTCGTCTCCGTTACAAGCTAGATTCCTCACTTTTACTTTTAATATCTTCTTCAACTGCATTGTGAATATTTTTGAGATTCCAATTGTTTCATCCCTGATTTTTTTAGCGCGATACTTCACCGATAAAAGTGCCTTTAAATCCCAAAAAAAACTCGTGACGTTGAGGGCACCAACTATCTTTGATGTCGGTGCCCATGTCGGTCAAACGGCAAAACAATACCGCCGCTTTTTTCCCAAGAGCAAAATTTATTCCTTTGAGCCATTCCCTGATTCTTTCGAGAAATTACGGGCAAAACACAAAAACGATCCGCGCGTTTTCCCGCAAAACGTTGCAGTTTCAGAGGCTTCGGGAAGTCTGAGTCTCAATGTTAATTCTGATGCGGCGACAAATTCTGTCCTCCCCATCGCCGATGAAGGGAAAGTCTGTTGGGGCGATCGCCTACAAAGCAAAAACAGTTTAACTGTGAAAGCTGTGTCTATCGATGACTTTTGCGCCGAGCATTTAATTCACCACATCGATATCCTCAAGCTCGATTTGCAAGGCCATGAATTAGCCGCGCTAAGAGGGGCAAAAACCATGCTCCAAAAACAGGCCGTCGATCTGATTTATCTCGAATTATTAGTCAGTAAAAGCTACGAAAATCAACCACAGTTACATGAATATCTAACGCTTTTTGCCGAATACGATTACAAGTTCTTGGATTTCTATAGCCCTATCCGAAAAGGTGTACAGCTTATTCAATGCGACCTGATTTTTGTCAGCCAAAATCTCAACGACAAAATTCTCCGCAGCATCAAAAAAGGTGGCTTTAGTACGAGCTAATTTAGAAACTTTGCTGAATTAAGTTGTAGGGGCGGTTCGCGAACCGCCCTTATTTTAGGTCAATGCATTAAGCAGAGAAGTCAATTTCAGTTGCACTTCCGCATATTCTCGCTCTGGCTGAGAACCTGCCACAATACCTGCCCCACCGTAAAGTCGTGCGTGTTTGCCTCGGATTAGTGCCGACCGAATTGCCACAATAAATTCCGCGTTGCCGTGAGAATCCAGCCAACCGATGGGCGCTGCATATAGATTCCGGTCAAAGGGTTCAGCTTGGCGGATATGATCACAGGCGATCGCCCTTGGCACACCAGCAACTGCGGGAGTGGGATGTAACTTGGCGACAATTTCGAGGGGATGAATATTGGCGGGTAGTTCGGCTGAAATCGGTGTCCAGAGATGCTGAATATTTGAGAGTTTCAGCAGGGTTCGCTTTGCCACCTGAGGCTGCAATTTCAAGTCTTGTAATTGTTCAATGAGGAAATTAGCAACGGCTTGATGTTCTCGGCTTTCCTTTTCACTATGCAATAAATTTTGGGCAAAGCCATAATCCGCATCCTCCGTTTTTCCCCGTGGCGCGGAGCCAGCCAGAGCATCAGTCAATAACTCACCATCTTGAATCGCCAATAATCGTTCCGGACTAGCGCCAATAAAGGTATC
>CAZXBK010000092.1:0-18131 GCA_964638765.1 uncultured Synechococcus sp.
CCTAGAACGGTTTTTGATTCGGTTTCTACCCCTTGGCAACGTCCCGTATCATTCGTTACGAACCAAGTTCTAATGCCTCGACAATTAGACCGTAAATTAAGCCAATCTTAAAGATATTAAGTAGATCGAAGATTAAATAATTACCTTTGCTGATGTCTTTATCTGCCGAAATCTGAAGGATCTTGGGGCGATTGTAGTAAATACGACTAATTACTTCGGTGAACATCAAAAGAGCTGCGCCAACAATCGGATCCCATGCAGCTCTTTGTCCAGCGGTAGTGGGGACGACTGTACCAGTGAAGTTGCCGAAAAGCAGACTAATAATAATGAGAGCAAAACGCCGCCAAGGATTTTGGAAAAATTGTCCAAATTTAATCAGGGTTTCGTCAAATAGGGTGTTGAGTCGGGTGCGCTGCATTGTCCGTTACCACTAAGCCGTTGCTAATTATATAGAGTTATTTATTGAGTTGGTTCAGTAGCCACAATGCCACAACAATCCCTGTGAAGTGGGAGGCGATCGTATGGGTATTGGCGAGAATAATAAAGAGATCTTTGGGTTGGATGAGCTGGGATGTATTCGAGAAAACCGCCCCTTGGGGAATGGTTAAGGCTTTACCGATGACTAAACCGACAAAGGCTTCTGCGCCAATAATGGCGGACATCATACCCAGTAAATTGGCGAGTAACCCGAATTTGATGGTCTGCAAAGTATAGGATTTCTTTGGTCGCAGGGCGTTGTCGTTGACCAACATTAATCGGGCAATCGTCTTGTAGCGAAAAAAGAAAAAGATACTAACGACCAGAGCCACGATACCGCCAGCAGCGCAGAAAACTCCGAAGGTACTGCCTTGACTAAATGTTGGATCTTCTTGAGCGGCAGCCGCATCTCCGCCAACAAGGCTGGCACTGGCGAATAAAAGAATCAAAGCAGCAACAACGCCTAAAACGAGCTGAACCCAAAAACCAATATTCCCGGCAAATCTAAGGGTTGCGGAAGCACGCAGAATCGCGGTGGGGATTGAGCTACCGGTTAAGGCTCCTGATGAGGAACGTTTCATAGGGGGTCTTGATGGGTGATTAAACTGCTTTTTTCTTCATCTATTTTGTCATAGGTCACTTGTTTTCTTGTTTGGGAATTCAAGGTGTTCACGATTAGAAACACGAAAGTGAGGGTGATCGCCTGTCTATGTTTCTCTGATAAATCTCTCGGCTAGAATAAAAAGCAATCTCACAGAAGAGACTTATGGCGATGGTGCAACAGTTCTCTCCAGACTCGACAACGGGCAAAATCAAATATCCAGACAGTGACGGGCAACCGATGGCAGATAATACGTTGCAATTTCAGTGGATTGTCACGATTAAAGAAAATCTCGAATTGCTCTTCGCGAATGACCCAAATGTATTTGTTGCTGGGGATTTACTCTGGTATCCCATAGAAGGTGACAACAAAACTCGCCGTGCGCCGGATGCCATGGTCGTTTTTGGTCGTCCGAAAGGATATCGCGGTTCCTATCAACAATGGTTGGAGGACGATATCCCACCACAAGTTGTCTTTGAAATTTTGTCGCCGGGTAATAAATTGCTCGATATGCAATTAAAACAGCGGTTTTATGAGCTACATGGTGTTGAGGAATATTACCTCTACGATCCGAATAAAAATGATTTGGCGGGATGGTTGGCTCAAGAGGGTGTTTTTAATGTCATCGAGCCGATTGATAACTGGACAAGCCCCCGCCTTGGTATCACCTTTACACTCGCAGAAGAAACGCTGAATATTTTTCGACCAGATGGCAAACCATTTGTCTCATTTCAAGAAATGGATCAGCAACGCAAAAATGCCGAAAATAATTTGCAGGCAGAACAGCAGCGACGGCAGGATGCTGAAGATAAACTGGCTAAGTTGCAAGAAAAAATGCGATCGCTCGGTTTAGATCCAGATGATGTTTAAGCCTAAGCAGTGGAAAACAGACAGGCTATGATATTCGTTTAATGTTTTTGTCTGTCGGCTGTTGATGAATCCGATTCGGTTAACACTATTTTTTGTTGGTCTCAGTGTGGTGCTGGGGCTGATTTTGTGGTTAATCAATTCGCTGTATCGCCTTTATCTTCAGGTTTCCTTTACTGCGCCGTTTTTAGCTAATATCCTGATTTTGCTGCTAATTGGCTTAATTGGGCTGATTCTCTGGACATTTGTTCGATATTTCAATCTTTTTGATCTCAATAAGTCCCGCAAGAAGAAAGTGCGTCGAGCCGTTTCTTCGCAAAATGTGCCGCAGTTGCCCACAGAGAAAACGGAAGCGGCGGCAGTGAATTTGCAAAGGGTGCAGCAACAGGTTGACCAAATCCAAGACGAAGTCGCTAAAAAAGTTTTGTTGGGGCGATCGCAGGAAATTCAGGCAAGTTTTGAGCGTAATGAATTACAAGTGGCGGTATTTGGCACAGGTTCGGCGGGGAAAACCTCTTTAGTAAACGCCATGATTGGTGAGATTGTCGGCAATGTCGAAGCGACAATGGGTACAACAAAAATTGGCAAACAATTTCGTCTGAAATTAAAGGGATTAAAACGAGGCATCGTAATTACAGATACGCCTGGAATTTTGGAGATGGGCGAGGCGGGTGTGCAGCGGGATGAGTTGGCGCGGGATTTGGCGACGACTGCAGATTTGCTGTTATTCGTTGTGGATAATGATCTGCGGCAATCGGAATTTGAACCCCTTTGTGAACTGGCAGAACTAGGAAAACGTTCTCTTCTCGTCTTTAACAAGATTGATTTGTATACCGAAGAAGACCAAGAAATTATTGGCGATCGCCTAAAAAGTAAAGTCCATCATTTGATTGCAGAAGCTGATGTCATCCCGGTTTGTGCGAATCCGCAACCTTTTGAGCTAGAGAATGGTGAACTCTATGAGCCGGAGCCGGAGGTCGTTGTCTTAATGGAAAGATTAGCGACGGTACTGCGGTCAGAAGGGGACGATTTACTCGCGGATAATTTGTTGTTGCAATCGAAACGCCTCACCGAAGAAACCCGTCGCATCATTGACCACCAGCGCAAAAAACAAGCTGATCAAGTGATTGAGCGTTACCAATGGATCGGAGCAGGAGTCATTGCTGTAACGCCTTTACCTGTAGTGGATATGCTGGCGACAGCGGCGGTAAATGCCCAGATGGTGATGGAAATTGGGCGAGTTTATGGCTGTGAAATTGACGGCGATCGCGGCAAAGAACTAGCGGTATCCTTGGGTAAAACGCTAGTGAGTTTGGGGGTGGTGAAGGGCGCTGTCGAAATGTTGGCGCGGGTATTGCAGACGAATGTGGCGACTTTTGTGGTCGGCAAAGCAATTCAAGGGGTGACGGCGGCTTATCTCACCCGCATTGCCGGAAAAAGCTTTATTGAATATTTTAGCAATGACCAAGATTGGGGCGATGGCGGCATTACTGAGGTGGTACAAGAGCAATTTCAGCTCAGCAAAAAAGACGAATTTGTCAAAGATTTTGTGGGTGAGGCACTGCTTAAAGTTGTAAATCCTTTCAAAGATATGTGGCAAATTGAGTTTGAGGAGAACCCAGAGCTTTCAGAATTGGAATGGACAACACCAAAACGTCGTCGCCGTGATGAATGGTAGCTGGGAGAATTTGAGATGAATGTAGAGCGAGAAGTCGATTGGCAAAAATTAGCGGAAGTGCCGGAACTGGAAGAGTTTTTTGAGGCCGACTTTGGGAGTTTTCAGCAGCTAATCCAAGAATGCATGGCGCAGCTATCCCAGTTGCCGCAGACAAGTTTGGACAAAATTGCCAAGCTACGGGCGCTGGAAGTTACCAACGGCATTACTCAATGGGCTTTTCGGCGGGGGGCAGAACAGGCATTATCCGTCGAGCAAACCAGAGTCTGTATGAATGTGGTGATGGGCTTTATGAAGCGGGTTGAGTTGGAGTTTCCCAGCATCGGTAAGGTGGAGTTTTCCCCCGAAGAAAAAGATTATGTGCAACGGGTGCGGGGGCTATATCTCGAAGGATTTAAAAATAATTCTGAAACGGCGGTGCGGGAGTTCCATGCCAATTCGGCGGCGCAATTTATGATGTGTGGTCGACAACGGCTAGAAGCGGCAATGGCTTTGGTGGAAAAGGATTACGGCGAGATATTTTCTGAATTTTTTATTCAGCGTGGACAAAAATATATTCGATCTTATTTAGAGGCTTTACCGCCGTCTGATCCTGCGTAAGACTTGGCAGGCGATCGCCTTTTCGTTCATGATCTAAATCTGTGCGTGGAGGTAGAAGATGAAAATACAAGCGGTGGACTACACAACGTTAGTCGCGTTGGTGACAGAACTTCGGCGGGATTGGGTTCCGGCAAAATTGGAGCAGGTGTATCAGTATGACAAGCAAACCATTTGTCTTTCCCTCCGCACCTTGCAAAAACGAGATTGGCTCTGGATTTCTTGGCATCCCCAAGCAGCACGACTTCATATGGGCGATCGCCCACCGCGAGATCCCGACACTTTTACCTTCAGTGAGCAATTGCGCCATCTCATCAAGGGATCGGCGTTAATTGGCATGGAATTTATTCAGCCCTGGGAGCGAGTTGTCGATTTGCAATTTGGGCTGCGCCCCGGTGATCCCGCGAAGTTCCATCTCTACGTCGAAATTATGGGGAAGCACAGCAATGTCATCCTCACTGATGCCGACAATAAAATCATTACTACTGCTCAGCAAATTACTAGCGATCGCTCTACTATTCGTCCTGTGGAAACTGGGCAACCTTATCAAGTGCCCCCAGCTTTAACAAAAACTGCCCCTAGCTTCGACGAAGACTTTGAACGCTGGCAAGAACGGGTGGCATTATTACCGAAATCGCTAAAAAAACAGCTCCTTTCTAATTACCGAGGCGTAAGTCCATTACTGTTGGAACAGATGGTTCGGGCTGCAGATTTAGAGCCTACCGATAATGCCCATGACCTTACTTCTGCACAATGGCATGGCTTATTTAAACAGTGGCAAAACTGGCTCCACACATTAAATAAAGAGGATTTTTCTCCCGTCAAATTTGCTGATGGGTATAGCGTCATTAATTGGCAAAATTTAGATGCAGAGCCTATCGATGATTTGCAGGAAACTGTCAGTCGATATTACGGCGATCGCCTCAACGATCAACAATTTCAGCAATTGCGCCATCAGCTCCAGCAAAAACTCAATACAATTCTGAAAAAATTACGCCAAAAAGCCAAAACTTTTTCAGACCGTTTAGAACAATCCCAAGGTGCGGAAACTTTTCGGCAATACGGCGATTTGATGATGTCCTTCCTGCACGAGTGGCAAGTGGGTATGACAGAAATTGTCCTTAACGATTTTGAGACTGGAGAGCCGATTACGATCCCCCTTAAGCCGGATAAAAATGCCGTTCAAAATGCCCAAGCTTTTTATAAGCAGCACCAAAAACTCAAACGCGCCAATCAAATTGTGCAGCCACTTCTCGACGAGGTGAACGCTGAAATCCATTATTTAGAACAAATCGAAGGAAGTTTGCAGCAAATTGATCAATATCAAAATGCGAGTGATTTGGAAGCCCTCCAAGAAATTCGAGAAGAATTAATTCAAGAAAAATATCTTGCCTCAGACCGTAGCAACCCCAGTAAAAAAGAGATTTCTAAGCCCCACATTTACGAAACGCCATCAGGGGGAGAATTATGGATTGGACGCAATAATCAGCAAAACGATAACCTCACGTTTCGCGTCGCCAACGAATATGATATTTGGCTCCATAGCCAAGAAATTCCCGGTAGTCATGTGCTTTTAAGACTCCAACCCGGCGAAGTTCCGGACGAAAAAGAATTGCAGTGGGCAGCGGATTTTGCGGCTTATTACAGTCGAGCTAGCCAAAGTGAACAAGTGCCGATCATTTACACCAAACCGAAAAACGTCTATAAACCCAAAGGCGCAAAGCCCGGTATGTGTATCTACAAACGCGAAACTATTCTCTGGGGACAACCTCAGCGGGCAAAACAGGCGATCGCCACCCAAACCGATAAAAAATAATCCCAATAAAAAAGCGAGATCAATTCAGATCCCGCTTCTTCTAAATGTCAAATAACTAAATTGTTAGTTAAATGTCAAATAACTAAATTGTTAGTCACACAGAGTGAGCTTTAAACTTACTCTTCCCAGTTCTTCGCAACGATTTCAGCAAGGTCAACAACACGCTGAGAATAACCCCACTCGTTGTCATACCAAGCAACAACCTTAATCATGTCGCCATCCAGTGCAAGGGTGAGGCTACTGTCGATTGTGGAAGAAACATCAGTACCACGGAAGTCACAGGAAACGAGAGGCTCATCAGTGTAACCGAGGATGCCCTTCATAGAAGTCTCGGAAGCTTCCTTGAGGACTTGGTTGATTTCGTCGGCGATCGTAGGTTGGGAAACTTGAGCAACAAGGTCAACCACAGAAACGTTAGGAGTAGGTACACGCATTGCGATACCTGTGAGCTTGCCCTGCATTTCGGGGATCACAAGGGCGACTGCCTTTGCTGCACCAGTAGAAGTAGGAACAATGTTCTCAGCAGCAGCACGGGCACGACGCATGTCACGGTGGCTGTTGTCGAGGATACGTTGGTCGCCAGTGTAACTGTGAACAGTTGTCATTACACCTTTCACGATGCCAAAGCGCTCGTGAAGAACCTTGACGATAGGTGCAAGACAGTTGGTTGTACAACTTGCGTTACTTACAACGTTTTGCTTGTTGTGACCGTATTCGTGGGCGTTTACACCAACGACATAGGTACCGATATGACCACCTTTACCGGGAGCTGTAATCAACGCTTTCTTCGCGCCAGCAGTGAGGTGCTTGGATGCACCTTCTTCAGTGTTGAAAACACCAGTAGATTCAATAACGAGATCTACTTCCCAATCCTTCCAAGGTAGATTTAGGGGATTTCTGTCAGAACAGCACTTGATAATATTGCCATTCACTGTAAGCGTATTCGCGTCGTAGCTAATATCGCCGTCAAACTTACCCAACATTGTGTCGTAACGGAGCATGTGGGCATTTGCTTTAGTATCGGTTGTAGCATTGATACCGACGACTTGAAGTTGACTATCTGTACGACCTGCCCAGCATCTCAAAAAATTACGTCCAATGCGTCCGAATCCATTGATCGCTACTCTAATCACCGCGTCTTACCCTCTGTTTTAGACTAAATTGCAATAAAAATTTTCATTTGATGACCCCAATCATATCAAAGACTGCACAATTCGATCCCCAAATTTGGGAAAACCTACTGCTGGATTGAAATTTTCGATTGTTATGCCCAAGTAAGCCTCAAGGCGGTTATTGTGGAGAGTCTTACTACTTTGAGAGGGTCATTTTGCGGCAGAGATCTAGGGCTGTGATTGAGTATAGTGGCGGCGATCGCCTAACCTGAAGGGTAGTTTTTTGTAAAAAATCGTTAATGCTGCATACTTAGTGGTGTTTTAAGCAGTCGACGAGAATTGTTGCTTCAAGTTTTGTATGTGTGAGGAGAAAGATCTTTGAAAACTGTAGATCTAAATGGCAAACCTTTCCATTTCATTGGGATTGGTGGTATCGGCATGTCTGCCCTTGCCTATGTTCTTGCACAAAGAAATTTGCCTGTGTCGGGTTCTGACCGACGTTCTAGCCACATTACACAGAGGTTGGCAGCGGTTGGCGCTAATATTTTTAGCCAGCAAATCAAAGAGAATCTAAACCATTTCGTTTCAGAGAAGAAAGTAACGGCAAAATTGCCCCAAGTGGTTTGCTCTACAGCAATTGGGACAGAAAATCCGGAGTTCCAAGCTGCCCAACTTCTCGGCTGTGATATTTTTCACCGTTCGGATGTGCTCTCGGCTCTCGTAAATGAATACGACAGTGTTGCCGTTGGTGGCACCCATGGCAAAACTACAACAAGTAGCTTAATTGGTTATATTTTGCTGCAAGCGGGTCTTGATCCCACGATTATTGTTGGTGGCGAAGTAGATGCCTGGGACGGTAATGCGCGTCTCGGTAAAAGCCGTTATCTCGTTGCAGAAGCGGATGAGTCCGACGGTACTTTGGTTAAGCTCAATCCGAAGATTGGTGTTGTAACCAATATGGAACTAGATCACCCGGATCATTACCAGTCGATTGATGAGGTAATTGAAACTTTTCGGACATTTGCCGGGCATTGCCAATCCTTAGTGGTTTGTTTAGATTGCCCAACGATTGCTACGGGATCGCTAAAGTTTGATCTAAGCTACGCCATTGATAATTATGCGGATGCAGACTACTGGGCAACGGATATTACTTATGGTTCTGTCGCAACAACTGCAACGATTTGGGAAAAGGGCGATCGCCTCGGTGAGATTAGCCTAAGCCTGTTAGGAAAACACAATCTCAACAATGCGTTGGCGGCGATCGCCGTAGCACGGTATTTTGATGTTCCCTTTGCACCCATTGCCGAAGCATTAGCAACCTTTGGCGGCGCAAAACGACGTTTTGAGGTGAAAGGGAAACGTCAAGGCATCACTTTTATTGATGACTATGCTCACCATCCCAGTGAGATTTTGGTAACCCTTGCTGCTGCAAGACTACGTGCTGGCAAGGATAATCGGGTCGTTGCCGTGTTTCAACCTCACCGTTATAGCCGTACCGCGACTTTCTTAGATGAGTTTGCCGAGGCTTTTAAAGATGCCGATTTAACCGTGATTACGGATATTTATGGCGCAGGAGAGCAAAATACCGCTAACCTTACGGGTGAAACCCTCCAACAGGCGATCGCCAAGCATCAAGACAATGTGTTTTACCAGCCTGATTTTCATCAGTTGCCGGAATGGCTATCCCCACAATTGCAAAGTGGCGACTTAGTTTTATTTCTAGGTGCTGGTAACCTCAACCAAATCATTGCTGTTTTTTTTCAGGAAAGTTTCCCTGAATAAGAGATTTTGATGATGGATCAGTCAAATGTCCATTGACGAAACTCAAAATTTCGGATTAATGTGCGTGCATCGCGATTTTTAACCTAGCAACAAGTCAGCAAAACGAATGGTCTGCTCTCCCCCTTCCCGGTCTTCCATATCAAGGCTTCCCGTCTCTTTCCCCAAGAAGGAGACATTGTCCATCATTAAATCTCAGGTATCTTTAGCGAGGTACACCTCATTTCGGGTAGGTGGTGACGCAGAGTTTTATGCCGCACCGATTTCTCTAGAGGAAACTCAAGCTTGTTTAGATTGGTATGCCGCTCAACGCGGTGATCTGCCGTTAACTATTTTAGGAGCCGGTTCTAACTTACTAATTAGCGATCAAGGATTACCCGGATTAACGATCAATACCCACCGTCTACGCTACTACCGGGCAGAAGAGGAAGGTTTGTTGGTTGCTAGCGCTGGCGAACCCATTGCTCGCTTAGCGTGGAATGCTGCAAAGCGCGGTTGGCGCGGTCTAGAGTGGGCTGTCGGTATTCCGGGCAGTGTTGGCGGTAGTGTCGTGATGAATGCCGGTGCTCACCAAGGCTGTGTCGCTGATGTTTTGGCATGGGTCAAGGTTGTAGAGCCGGACGGCTCCATTGTTCAGCTACAACCCGCTGAGCTGGAGTATCGTTATCGCACATCGAATCTACAGGGTGGCGATCGCCTTGTTCTAGAAGCCGCTTTTCGACTGAAAACAGGTTTTGAAGTCACCGAAGTCCGCCAAGACACCAACAAAAATTTGCAGATGCGTAAATCTTCCCAGCCCTACCATTTACCGAGCTGTGGCAGTGTTTTTCGTAATCCATACCCCCAAGCAGCAGGGCGACTCATTGAAGAATTAGGATTAAAAGGTTTCCAGATTGGTGGTGCCCAGGTCGCTGAACGCCATGCCAACTTCATCTTGAACTGTGGCGGTGCAAAGGCGATGGATATTTTCCAGATTATTCAGCATGTCCAAGCCGAAGTGGAAAATACCTATCAAGTTCTCTTGAAACCAGAAGTGAAAATTCTTGGTGATTTTTCCTAAAGGAGTGATTTTTTCGGAAGGTCACGCAAATTTACCAATTAGAGCGTAAGGATATTAAGATGGTCTACGGATCGAAACGTAGATTTTTACTAGATCTTCCGATCTCTATTATTTTTCTGAAACATATTAATTATTTAACTCTGTAACCACTATGGCAAAAGGACAAGGATTTGGTCTCGGACTCGGCAAGATGAAAGAGCTTGCTAACGCGTTTCAAAAGGCACAGCAGGTACAAGAAGGCGCTAAAAAGCTCCAAGAAGAACTTGAGGCGATGAACGTTGAAGGTACTAATGCTGACGGTTCTGTCAAAGTCATCCTAAGTGGTAACCAAGAGCCCCGCGGCGTTGAGATCTCTGAGGCGGCGATCGCCAAAGGTGCAGACGATTTATCCGCAGCAGTAACCGAAGCTTTAACTGATGCATACACCAAGTCCACCGAGACAATGCGTTCTAGAATGGAAGAGTTGACCAGTGGTTTAAATATTCCCGGTCTCTAAAAGAACTCACCATCAATTAGTTATTAAATTTGTTCGTTCGTTGGACATAAGATTGTTCCGAATATTGTCGACAAAATAACTAGACTTTAAAAAAGCTCCTCAAACGTGAATTTTGGGGAGCTTTGAGCATTATGAAATTTTCTGTGAAGCCTTGGTAATTGTTAGCTATTCAACGCTTGATAGGCTTTTTGAACATCTTGAATAGTGAATAGACTGGAAAATTTGATGTTTTGGCTTGCGTAAAATTCCGCGCCGCCCTGTTGTCGATCCACGATGGAAATGATTTCTGTCACTTCGTAGCCGATGTCCTGTAAACGTTCAACGGCCTGAGCCGCAGATTTCCCTGTGGTTACGACATCTTCTAGGACTACAACCTTTGCACCTTGGGGTAGTGAAGGTCCTTCAATGTAAGCCTGAGTACCATGCCCCTTTGCTTTTTTACGAATGATTAATGCTGGTAAGGGGCTATTTTCGTACGCCGACACAATGCTAACAGCGCTCACAATTGGATCCGCACCGAGGGTCAAGCCAGCGACAGCAACGGTATCTGACGGCAACTGCTGAAGTATTAGGCGGCCAGTCATCACGCCTCCGGCGGCGGTTAGGGTTACGAGTTTACCGTTGATGTAGTAGGTACTTTTTTGACCCGACGATAGGGTGAAATCTCCTTCCTTATAGGCTTCAGTAGCGATTTGATTCAGTAGGTTTTCTCTAAGAGTCGTAGGGTCGGCAGTGAGTAGATCGGAAAGGGCGAGATTAGTTGTCATGAAGCTAAAGAACAAGAAAACTTGACCAATTTAAGTTTGTGAGCAAAGATGCTGGTAAGGATTTGATTTATGGACGAACTACCATGCAAAAATGGTCTCATCATTTAATCACAGTTTTCGCAGTTGGGGCGGCTATCCAAGTAACCTCCACTGAGGCGATCGCCCAAACTTTTCTAGAGGGTCGTGACCCGAGCTATCCAGAGCATACGACCGATGCTTTTGACCGTGCGGTTGATTATGAACTGCGCAACGTCGATACAAGCTTTGATACTTGGCAGGTATTGAACGATTATTTTGGTGTTTCACCGTTTTCGTTCCTTGAGCCGGGTTACCCAGAGCACAATGCCAAGCGTGACTTCAAGAAAGTAGATCTTCTGTACAAGGATATTATGTTGCAGCAGGTTGCCAGCGACCCTGTAATTCGTACACCGGATTTGGCAAATCCCTACAATTCTTCTCTACGTAGCGAAGCGCCTGCTCAAAATGGCACATTGCAACTTCTACGGGGTACAGGTTTTTCCTACGACCGCTAGGAAGATTTTGGCTTTGTATTGCAGACAGCAAGTTCACTCAGTTGCATTGACCTGAATCGTTCAATGTTCATGAGCGAATTTTTTGAGGGATTTGATAATCCTCACGGCTGTGATTGTAATGTGAAAAATTAATAGAACTGACGGAAGCTGCCAATAGTTGGTGGAGCGTGTGAATCAAGTCCAGGGTGCAGGAGTTGAACCTGCCTAACACGAATTATGAGTTCGTTGCCTAAACCGCTCGGCCAACCCTGGTGGTTTTGTGGTCTCATATGACCCGCTGGTTATCATAATATAGTTTGTCTTTGTTGATTCAAGCAATTTCTTTTAATTCGGATAGTTAGGGCGATCGCCTATGAAATTTCAGACGACTTTAGCCTTTACGCTGTTGCTCCTTGTGGCAATGGTGGGTGCTGGCACAGTAAGTGCGCTATACGGCTTTACCCTTGGTTTTGAGGCATTGAAAGGTGTTCGCCAACCGGAAGGGAATCCAGCTCAACAATTGGTTCGTAGCCGTCGATCTTCTGGCGAAGGTGGCTCTGTGAACGGTATTGATCTAGTTTCAGAGCGGGATGTCCTAGTAGAGGTTTATGACAAAATTTATGCGCGCGAGCAGGAGCTAAAGCGTAATAGCGTAGCCAATGCACCTCAACCTGACAGTAATTTTGTGAAGTTGCCACCTAGTGAAACGGTCAATATCAGCACGACTGAAGTTGCGGCTACAGATAATGCCACTGTATTTCCACTCACTAATGTTGCGAGAAATATTCGCTTTGATGTGACGAATGCTCGTCTTCTGGGTAACTACTGGGTAATTGATATTAGTCTGCAAAATGATAGTAGTTCTGCGGTGCGATTTCTCTACAATTTCCTCGAACTAAAAGATGCCGAAGGGCGCTTGGTCAGTGGTCAGACAGAGGGGCTGCCAGCGGAAATTCCGGCGAATAATCAAAGCTATAGCGGCCAGGTTCGTATTCCGGCGGTGATTCTAGAGGATGTGGAAACGATTTCGATGAGTCTTAGTGATTATCCCAACCAAGATATTACGTTGGAGATTGCTGATATTCCGGTAGTGCGTTAAAAGGTAGAGATAAATCGTAAGGGTCTTTACGCCAAATTCATGTTATCCAGCGGTGATATTTTAGTCCGACTGTGCTCAGTTTTGTTGCTGATTGCCATTAATGCTTTTTTTGTGACGGCTGAATTTTCGATTGTGTCGGTACGGCGATCGCGGATTAGTCAGCTTATTGCTGAAGGCGATACGAAGGCCAAGATGGTGCAGACGTTGCAGTCTCGTCTTGAGCGTCTTTTGTCCACGACGCAGCTGGGGATCACCCTGTCTAGTTTGGCGTTGGGCTGGATCGGAGAAGATACGATGGCTAGCTCGATCGAGCAGTTATTGGTGCAGTTGCCGGTGCCAGAGGTTTGGATTCGGCCCTTTGCGATGTCGGCGTCCATCCCGTTTGCGTTTTTCCTGATTGCTTATTTACAAATTATTTTGGGGGAGCTATGTCCAAAATCTGTTGCTCTCTCCCACTCGGAAGAAATTGCGCGGTGGTTAGCGCCGCCTAGTTTGGCGATCGCCCGTATTTTCAAGCCGTTTATCTGGATTTTAAATCAATCTAATCGCACAATTTTAAAGCTATTTGGCATAGCACCTATCCACCAAAATCTTCTCCATGACCGCGTTACCCCAGAAGAATTACAACTGATTATTAATACCGAGCAAGAATCCATCGGTTTGGAAGCGGAGGAGCGAGAACTCCTAAATAATGTGATTGAGTTTGGGGATGTCAAGGCGGAAGAGATTATGACGCCTCGCACTAGTATCCATGCGATCGCCAAAACAGCGACCCTTGCCGATCTACTCGGCAAGGTGAGTGAAACCAACCATTCTGCCTATCCAGTACATAACGAATCCATTGACGACATCGTCGGTTTTGTCCGTTTTCGGGATTTTGCTGCCCCCTTTGCTGATACTAATGTCAGTCTTGAAAGTAAGATTGAACCTTGGATTAAACCAATCCCCTTTGTGTCTGAAGATACTCCCATCGCCGATTTGTTACCGAAAATTCAACGGACGAGACAACCAATGGTGATGGTTGTGGATGAATTTGGCGGGACATCGGGTTTATTAACGTCAAAAGATATTATTAACGAAATTATTGGCGACGAACCGGAACACCGTCTTGAGGCGATCCCCACTATCCAGAGCGTCAATCGCCAGACTTTTTTAGTGGATGCCCAAGTTGATATTGATGAGCTCAATGAGGCCTTACAAATTAATTTGCCGACAACCGATGATTACCAAACCCTTAGTGGCTTTTTGCTTTACCACTGGCAAAAAATTCCGGTGATGAATGAGGTTTTTCGCTTTGATAATCTTGAATTTGTTGTGACTCAGGTGAATGGGCCGCGCCTTAACCAAATCAAAATTGTAAAAACAAGGTCTGAGTTTGAGGCGATCGCCGAGCCGGATAATTATAAAGAAACTGACCCTACCGCCAATCTAGAAGATATTCTGCCGGAACAGGAAGATAGCGATAGTAGTCAGTCTTAATACGAAAATATTCAGTTGATAGTTTTGAGAAGTCCTAAGGTCTCCTTAGGCGTCTTCCTCAGAATTTGTTGTCTCTTTTTTGGTGAGGTCTGGAATTAAATCCGGCTTCTTGGCATTTTCCCAACCTACCGGGCGTTTGGAGTTAAAAAAAGCAATAAGACCAATGACTATCGCTGCAACAAGTCCGACGGCATAAACTAACGTAAAGTACAACGGAAAAGGTTTTGCAGCAGCAGTTAGTAGAAATTCAGAATATTCGCTCATCGCACTTCAATCGTTACGTTTTTTTACAATATACCAAGAAGTGGAAGCAGACTGGATGTCTTTACCCTCATTAGATTTATCTATTCCCCTCACAATGGAGCTAAATTTCGTTACTTTGACTGTTGTGATGACATAGAGAAAAGACGTATCTTCAGAAAACGGTTGGGCTAGTTGTTTTTCTTGAAATTGCAGGATAATAGCTTGAAAACCTCTCATTATCATCATGGATTGTGTCTTACACTGTGATGTTGTTTTTGCCTAGCCTTAACGCCTCAATCTTTCGATTTTCTCTCTGTCTATGGCTCCTCTTTTCCCTCCATCCTTAAAGCCTTGGTCACACCAATGGCTCCTGTATTGTGGTCTAGCATTGCTGGGTATTTTTGCGTGGTTGCCTAACAGCTTTCAGATGATGCGTGACTGGCCGTGGTTGCCGGTCTGGCAAGGGGGCTTTTTCTGTGTGGGGCTATGGTTTGTGTGGGCATTGAGGGATTATCAGCGACCTTGGCAAACGTTGGGTTATGGCTTGGACTGGGGCGTTACGGCGCTATTGGTGGCGCTAATTGCCTCGACAGTGCGGGCCAGTGCTCAGGAGGTCGCTGCTTGGTACTTGGCGATGGTGCTAGGACACGGCATGGTGCTCTATGCTCTTCGCAATTGGCTACAGCAGGGGCAGTTGTGGGAAAAACTGTGGATTGGCTTGAGCTTAATGGGTATTGGCTCGGCGGTAATTGGTTTGGGGTTGTGGCTACCGCAGGCGGATTGGCTGAATTTGCGTAACCCGATGCCACTCGGTTCTTACGGCGGTATGGGTGGTTATCTCGTTTTAGTTTTTCCATTAGTGGTGGCTTTGGCGATCGCCCAGCGGGACTGGCTGAGGTGGGTTGCGACTTTTGGTGCTGGCATTATTTTGTTGGATTTATATACGACGGCTGCCCGTTCTGCTTTGGTGGCGATCGCCGTTGTGGGAATTTTGAGCTATCTTGTGGCGTTGCTCAATGTGCGGCGCGGTTTTTCTCTACAGAAGTTCGTACTACAGACTTTTTTGCTCGTTATGGTGCTGATGACAGCGGGCTTTAACCCACGGGTCTTTGCCACAGCGAACTGGCAAAACATTCAGCCATCGGTGGCCTCTCAGCTCAATTTAATGGACTCGGTGCGAGATCGCTTTTTCCTGTGGGTGACCAGTCTTAATGTGGTGCAGCGTCACCCGATTAACGGCGTTGGTTTGGGAAATTTGGGGCGATCGCTGGATATTTTTCGACCACTAGCAGATCGTTCTCCTGAAACGCCTCATCTATTTAGCACGCCGCTACAAATTTTGAGTGAACTGGGCTTGGTCGGGATTATTGCCAGTTTGCTGTTTCTATTTATGGTGATGCGTTTGTGGCTCTCAATTTTGCCCTACGTCGAAAAAAACAGTGCGTCGGAATTATTGCTCTATGGCATTGGCGCTGGTTGGGCGAGTTACGGCATTGTTTGTTTTGCCAATTATCAGTTGGAATATTTGCCGATTAGTTTGACCCTCGTAGCAACTTTGGCTCTATTGCTGGCGATCGCCCAAATGTATAGTCCTGAAGTGCAACTGCCCTTAACGAATCGACGGCGACGTGGTGTGCAATTGGTGAGTTTGTGGATGCTGCCCATCGTTCTGTATATGGGATTGCCCATAACCTTGGCGGTAGCTTTCAATGCCCAAGCCCAAAGCGCAAAGGCGGCAGGCGATTTAACCCAGTACGAACAGAAGCTAAAGACCGCTCATCGTTTTGTCCCTTGGCAACAGAGTCCCATGGTTGATTTGGGCATGCATTATTGGCAGATGCGACAAGAGCAGTTTGCGGCGGGTGCAACAACGGATGAACTGAGTAAGCTCAACCACCAAATTTATCTTTATTTCCAATCAGCCCGTCAAGCGGTTCCTGACGATGCACTACTGCAATACAACGAGGGGGCGATCGCCGTTGACCTCAATCCGGAACGGGGCGCTGAAATTTTCTCCGCACTACTAAAGAGTGAAAATAATCGCTTTCCCTATCGATTTTATTTTTTAGCGCAAAGCTATAATGCGCAGAATTTATATCCAGAAAAAGTTACTGAATTATTGGCGTTGCAACTGTTGCAAACGCCTGAACTCTTAGCGGCTCCCCGCTGGAATTTAGACCCGACTTTAAAAGCTTTACGACCTATTGTCTACACCAAGGCGATCGCCCATTACGAAACGCTGCTAAAAGAATTACCGCCTAATAGCACTGACTTCCAGCAGACCTACGAAAAAATGTTGCTGTTGAAATGGTGGCAAAACGACTTTTTAGGACAAGTCACACCGCGTCAATTAAGTCCTGTGGTGCAGTCGATTATTTTTGCTGATGCCCAACCCCGACGTTCCCTAGAGATTATTAATGATGCTTGGGCAGAAAAACCCAATGATGTTCCCATCCAGCTTTTAAAGGCATGGTTCGATCCAGAATTTTCAGTGAGTTTTGAGTTACCCGATGGACAGACGATGGTTGTTCGTCAACCGAGCAAGAGCTTTGGTACATTGCGCGAATGGGTGTCCGCAGGTTTACCCACTGAGCTGGTAGAACCGACACCTGTGCCAGATCGAGATTTTCGGTATCGTGAGCCGGATCTGGAGGGGTTAAGTCAAATTATTCCGCCTGCAAATTTACGCTCTGTACCGATGTTAAAACTTCTCGGATTATTCGGCGATCGCCCTTTTCCTGAACTCGATACTTTCATTGCAGAACAGCAGCAGACATTACTGGAATAACTGGATTGCCGAAAAATTGCCACAAAAAAAGAGCAGCGAGATTGCTACTCTGAAAAAATTTTGATGATAAATATGGTGCAGCTAAATCAAGGAGACTTTAAATACGGCCACGTAGCATCATGGCCATTTCGTTGGGCGTTGGGGATTTTTCAAGGGCAACTTCTTCGGTGATGCGTCCTTCTTGGTACAGATTAAACAGCGACTGGTTCATGGTGATCATGCCGTCATATTCGCCGTCCTGCATTAGAGCGAGCATTTCCTCATATTTTGCTTCTTTAACGTAGTCACGCATCGTTTCGGTATTCACCAAAATGTCGTGGTAAGCTGCCCGTTTACCGTCGGTTGTACGACACAAACCTTGGGCAATCACTGAAACTAAAGACTCGGCGATCGCCACTTTCATCGCATCCTGTTCCTCGGCGCTATAGAGGTTCAAAATACGTTCGATGGTTTTAATCGCACTGTTTGTGTGGAGCGTTCCCATGACGAGGTGACCAGTCTGGGCTGCTTTGAGGGCGGTATTCACTGTTTCTTTATCCCGCATCTCACCCACAAGAATTAGATCTGGATCTTCACGAAGAGCTGCCTTCAGGGCGTTATCAAACTTCAGGGTATGCATCCCCACTTCCCGGTGTTTGATCAAGGATTTTTTACTGGTGTGAACAAATTCCACCGGCTCCTCAATGGTGATGATATTTTTCGGGTGGGTTTTATTGATGTAGTACACCATCGCCGCCATTGTGGTCGTCTTCCCGGCACCTGT
>CAZXBK010000093.1:0-18095 GCA_964638765.1 uncultured Synechococcus sp.
CAGCGGCATCTTTTTTGTAACGCAAAAATTCAGCAAAGTCGAGCACTTCTCCCAATTGAGCATCGGTGAGTGTGGGAATCAGTTGGTAGAGTTTTTCGACGGTGGTCATAGCTTTACCGTTATCGCTTGTTTCATTAAGTTTATTCTGCCGGATATCTTGGGCGATCGCCTCCCATTCTGCCGTTGATATCTAATACCTTTGATTGCAAGGTTCAATCACAACCGAAAAGAAATCATGTCACAATAAGTAAAGATGACTACCGAATCGTACGGAGGAGGTTTCCCAATGGTTGCAACGCCCATTAAAACCGAAAAAAGATTAACGATCCAGACAGAACAGATTAACGAAGATACCACCACAATTCGCTCCCTTGACTGGGATCGCGATCGCTTCGATATCGAGTTCGGTTTACAGAACGGGACAACCTACAACTCCTACATTATCCGTGGCGAAAAAGTTGCTCTGGTAGACACCTCCCACGCGAAATTCCGCCAGCTTTATCTAGATGCTCTCACTGGCGTAATTGACCCCAAAACTATTGACTACCTCATCATTAGCCACACCGAGCCTGACCATAGTGGCTTAGTTAAAGATGTTTTAGAGCTTGCTCCCCAAGCTGTTGTTGTGGGTGCAAAGGTCGCGATTAAGTTCCTAAAGGATTTGGTGCACCAGCCCTTCGAATTTATTCAGGTAAAAAGTGGCGATCGCCTCGATTTAGGTAATGGCCATGATCTCGAATTTGTTAGCGCGCCAAACCTCCACTGGCCGGATACTATTTTTACCTACGACCCGAAAACGACCACACTCTTCACCTGTGATGCCTTTGGGTTGCACTATTGTTCGGCAGCGACCTATGACGAAGATTTAAAAGCCATTACGCCGGACTACCGTTTTTACTACGAATGTTTGATGGCCCCCAATGCTCGTTCTGTCCTAAGTGCGATGAAGCGCATCGATAAGCTGGACGGTGATATTACTCTCGTTGCTAATGGCCACGGCCCCCTCCTAAAGAACAACACAAAAGAACTTATGGAGTGGTATCGCGAGTGGAGTGAAGCCCAAACGAAAGGTGATAAAACTGCCGCTGTTTTCTATGTATCTGATTACGGTTATAGCGATAGAATCTCTCAGGCGATCGCCAAGGGTATTACAAAAGCGGGTGTTGCCGTAGAAATGGTTGATCTAAAAGTGGCTGACCCCCAAGATGTCCATGAAATTGTCGGTCGCGCTGCGGGTCTAGTGATTGGGATGCCTCCCCTCGATAGTGCCTATAACGATGAGCTGAGTAAGGCTGTTGGTACGATTTTGGCAGCGTCCAAGGACAAGCAAGTCTTCGGCATGTTTGAGTCCTACGGCGGTAATGACGAACCCATCGATCCGCTATTAATAAAATTCCGCGATACAGGTCTAACTAAAGCCTTTGACTCTATCCGTGTGCGGGAAGAGCCCGACGAAGCTCTTTATCAGATTTGCGAAGAGTCCGGTACTGACCTTGGTCAACTTTTAACTCAAAAAGAAAAGCTTAAAGCCCGTAAGTCCCTCGATAGTGAACTCGATAAAGCAATGGGTCGCATCAGTGGTGGCCTTTACATCATCACTGCCCAGAAGAGTGAGGTGAAAGGTGCCATGGTTGCTTCTTGGGTAACCCAAGCAAGTTTCGAGCCACCCGGATTTACTGTCGCTGTAGCAAAAGACCGTGCGATTGAATCTTTAATGCAAGTCGGCGATCGCTTTGTCCTCAATATCCTTGAAGAAGGCAAGTACCAAGGGTTAATGAAGCACTTCCTGAAGCGTTTCCCACCTGGTGCGGATCGTTTTGAAGGGGTAAATGTTCAGACGGCGAAAAATGGTTCTCCGATTTTAGGTGAGGCTTTAGCTTATCTAGAATGTGAAGTGGTCAGCCGCATGGAAGCTAGCGATCACTGGATCGTCTACAGCAAGGTAGAAACAGGTCGCGTCTCTAATCCAGAAGGTTTAACCGCTGTCCACCACCGAAAAGTGGGCAACTACTACTAAGCAAGAAGGGTAAATAATTTCTAAATAGAAGGGGTCGAGCATATCGACCCCTCTTTTCATGAGGATTAAACGTCGTACATTAACGCCTCTTGCGAGTCTGGATGTTCCTCACAGAAGAGTTCTAAGGCTGTTTTTTCTAATTTAGTCGCTGTTTGGTGAGCCGCCTCTGCTTGCAGTTCCTCAACTGTATCCCAAGCAACCTGCGCCGCTGTAGATTGTCCGCCTTGCTCTGCCGTCACTTGACGAGCTTCGGCGATCGCCGCTTTAATTTGCGCTTGTAATAATTTGGCTTGGGGCTTTTCAAGAAAGTCACTCTTGTCAATAATGTCAGTGAAGGAAATAATCCCTAGCAGCTGATCTTGAATCACTGGAGCAGCGTGGATATTAAGGTCAGTCATTAGACGAGCCACATACTCTACTCCTAAATCCGAATTAATCACGACACAAGGCTTAGTCATAACTTCGTAGACCCGCATCATCTGGGGATCTTTTCCAAACGCAACCACCTGCCGCACAATATCCGTTTGGGTCAAAATACCGTAGGCATCTTGGTCATGGCGGCGCGCCACAATCAATGTTCGTACTCCTTTTTCTCGCATGGTTGTGACAGCTTGGGCAATCGTGTCAGATCCTTTGATGGTCACGACATGGGTCGTCATAATATCAGCAGCTTTCATCATGATTCGTTATCCTGAGTCTGTCTAAGGGAGCTAGAGGCTGAGCAGATGCTAGGCATTCCGGGATTTATTCCTTGGAAAATGATGGCAATAGCCTCACTCAAATTATGGCAAAGGCAACAAGTATTTTTACTCACTCAGTAATGAGAGCTTATCAATCTCAATACTTCGTCAACAAGTCAAATTTTTCAGACTTTTGAGTATCGATAATCCCCTGATATTGTGGCGAAAATTAGCGATTGTTTTCGAAAATTTAGTCTTCATAACGATCGCCTTGCAAAAGAGATCACAACAGGTGGCGATCGCCGTCAATCAAAAACCATATTTCCCACCCCATTGTCTAGTGAGGAAATTCAGCCGACGCTTCTCGACACATCACCGAAACAACCTCAATATTTGACGATACTAAAGACATCAGGAAGCATTTACTTTGGGGTTCGTCACATGGTTAGCGTCATCACAATTCTCCAGTTCACCTCCGCAATGTCTGCCGTTTGTTCGATCTATGCCGCTGTTTTAGGTTTTGGCGTTACAGACGAAGCTAGCCAAGTCTCTAAATTACAAAGCAAAGCCGGAGACATCCTCACCTACCGTGGCGTCAGCTACGCACGTTTCCCCCAAGAAAAAATTGAAATTGTCCGCCAGTCTCTAGAAAAAAACTAAAGCAAACGACGCAAAGCTTTCCCGTAAAATAAAAGGGATTTTGATTTCGCGGATTTTGTTATGGTTTTCGACCCGTATCTCTGGCTGCATTTGGTGGGTTTAGCGCTACTCCCTCTGACCTTGGCATTGGTGGCGATCGCCCTAGCATGGGGTATTCCGCTACCCTTTTCCGTCTTGGAGTTAGTGGTCATTGTCCTAGTCGGTGGCCTACCTGTATGGGTCTTACAAATTTTGCGACCGTGGCAACCCTTTGGCTTTTTAATTTTCCAAATTCCACCAGAGCGCATGGACGAACGCCAAAAACAAATTTTGCGGCTCATCCAAGGTACACGTCAGCCTCTCCTCAATGCCGTTGGCGCAGTAGCGATGGTCATTCTTCTTTGGCAAATCGCCCACTATTCCCCTCTTGCTACTGGTGTCAGTGAAGGTTTTTTGCATTGGCGCATTGTCGGTTTGGGGCTGGCAATTGTGGGATTTTTCCTAAGTAACGTCCTCTTGCAAATGTCCCTGACACTCTTGCCGACCCTATTTTTGTCTGAAAGTACTGTCACAGCCATTGACCCCCACCCAAATGTCAGCATTCGCCGTGATTTTGCGTGCTGGGGTATCCCAATGGGACAAATCTTCCCAAGTGTTCGGCTTTAATGCGCCATAGTTTCAGGACAATCCCTAATCCATCGCATATTCAGAGCCATTCAATGTTTTAACCGTAATGACTTGAGGGGGCGTTGCATCGGGAGGATAGAAAAAATCTACCCGGGCAGGCACAGTTTGGTTTGGGGGAATATCAAGAGTGACAAGGGGTTGTCCCTGTTCGCCGCGACGTTGCACGAGATGATAGTAGTTTGTGACTTCATCACCCCACATATCTGGGTAGCGAACCCGCACCGTACCTCGGTAAAAAACCCGATCCGGCGGCGTCTCAAAGAAAGTTAGGCGATCGCTAAATTGATTTTGTTTAATCGGCGTTTGGAAAATCAGCGAAACCTGTTGCGTCTCGTCGGTAGAATTGTGCAACGGAAAATTGAGATCATAATGGACTAAATAGTTACCATGACCCTCTAAAGCTGTATCAGGATAGCGGGCCAGCATAGGCGCACTGTGTACCTGCTCAGTATTAAAGGTACCGGTACTCGTTGTACTAATAGGAAAAGAAACAGCCTCTCCCACTTCAGGAATAATAAATTTATCCCTATCCGCGTTAGCCACCGTAGTATGCCACTGGGAGCCGACAGAGATACCAGCAACACGACCATAAATTACTTGGTTACTATCAGGATTAGGAATTGGTGCGAGATCACGGGGTTCGACTAATTTTCCTGTACTAAGTAATGCACGCCATTCATCTAAATTCGGCGATCGCGTAAAGCTCTCGCGGATAATTTTTGTCGGAATACGAAATAAGGATTCATCCTGATCGCGACCAAAATCTACATCAAAACCCTTGGTCGTATCAGAATCAGCATCAAACTCGTCAAACTCAGGCTCTACAGGTTTTCTGCGTCGTTCCTCCTGAATACGATCCCAAGCATCCTCATCAACAACTTCCCGCTCAATGACATCCGTCACCTCATATTTAGCGAGATTGGCGAGATAAAGACCACCATCACTTTCCAGCTGGAGATAGGTGGAGCGGGAGCTACTGGGTGGAATCGGCAAACTAAACAAGACTTTAGTGCTGTAGGGCGGCACAGAAATCAACTCTGGAAAAATCTCTTGATTTTTGCCCCGTAGCAAGTCGCCGACTAGGCGAGATCCCGGCCCAGAAAAGACATAACCATTGGGGTCTTCAATAAAAGGCGGTAATTCCCGAAAGGGGGCATCTTGACTATTGAGATAACTTAAACCTTGGAGAATGCGAATACTGCGCCGCTTACCCGTTGGATTGTTGACAATGAGACCTTGATAAAGAGTTTTTGGGGCTGCCGCAGGACGGGAAATATGGTGGGTAAAAATATCAAAACGACCTTCTAAAGCCGTTTCAAGGTGGGCATAGGGATGCCTTTTTGCACTCTTCGGAAATGTTGAGAGTAAAATGCCCTCTTGGGTAATGATCTCTGGACTGTTGCTATTAAAAACGGGCACTTGATTAAGTTCTCCCGGCAGGGGCAACACAGGCTGATAATCCACTAATACCCTTGGCAAATCTGGCTCAAAAATAGGTGGCTCTCGGTCAAACTCTAAAAATTCTTCTAGTTCTTCAATTGTTGTCGCGTCTTCGATATTTAAAATTTCCGCAGTCTCTTCGATATCAGAGGATTCTTTTTCTTCCTCTGGATCTTCATTTTCTTTGGTGGACTGGGTAGCGGCACTTTGGGCAACAATAAGACTGTCTTCAGGTGTCGCCAAATACGCGGGGGTAACGTTCTTAGACAAGGACTCAGGCAAATTTGCGGGCTGAGTGATTAGGAGGGGCCAAAAAAGATCAAGCATTAATGTCTCAAACTGTCCAAAACAACATTTTTTATGTCACCGCTGAGGAAATCGCAGCATTGATGATCTTTTATTCGCTAGACCACGATGCAAATCATCAAAGTTTTCTGTTTTTCTGTGTAATATTCTAGGCGGTTGTTGAATGTTTTTGAGGTTTGCGGGTGTAAGACGGTAAGTCATTGTAAAAGTTGCCCTGCAATTACACAATTGACTTTTCTTTGGCATGATGGTGTGTGGAGTTCTCTGGTGGGAGCTTCAAGTGAAGTTTGGCGCAATGTTGAAATCTTTTCCTTTATTTTCCCTCGTTGACCGCTACATCATGGCGCAGTTGCTGTTGCCATTTTTATTTGGTCTTGGTGTTTTCACAAGTTTGAGTTTGTCCATCGGCGTGTTGTTTGATGTGATGCGCAAGGTAGTTGGCAACGACATTACCTGGGCGATCGCCGGACAGATTTTAGTACTACGTTTACCGGAATATTTAGTACTAGGCTTACCTATGGCGGTACTCCTCGGTAGCCTGACTGCCTATAGTGGCTTGTCAACGTTTAGTGAAATCATTGCCCTACGTAGTGCGGGTTTGAGACCAGTTCGGTTAATGGTTCCTTGCATTGTTGCAGGACTCTTTGTGAGCACTATGACCTTTTGTCTCAACGATTGGGTGGTACCGCAAACAACCCGTACAGCCTCGGTTTTAATGAAACAGGCAATGGGTGAGGAAATTCTTGATTTTCGCGAGAAAAATATTATCTATCCGGAATATCACCGCGTAGAAAATGAAGCGGGCGATCGCCGTGAAGTTTTAAAGACGCTCTTTTACGCAGAGCAATTTGATGGCGAGACCATGGAGCGGTTGACAGTTCTTGACCGAGCAAATGCGGATACAAGCTTAGTGATTACAGCGGATTCAGCCCAGTGGCGCCCGAATACGGAAAGGTGGCAGATTCAACAGGGCAGCATTTATCAAATCGATAAAAATGGTTCCTTCAGTAGTATTCGTCAGTTTGATACAGATTTTCTAGATATCTCAGATGCCCCCCTCGTCTTGGCAACGCGCTGTCAAAAGATTAATGAAATGAACCTTGGTGTCATTGATTTATGTTTGGAGAGTTTGAAGCTGAGCCGGAATGAAAAGCGCATTCGCACCCTCCAAGTCACCAAACAGGAAAAATTCGCTGTGCCCTTTGTGTGTGTTGTCTTTGCAATTGTCGGTGCGGCGATCGGTTTACGTCCTCAAAACTCAAGCCGCGCCACCAGTGTCGGTTTATCGGTCGCAATTGTTTTTGCGTATTATCTGATTTCGGTTATTTCAACGTCGCTGGGCGTCTGGGGTACGGTAACACCATTGATCGGGACATGGTTGCCAAATGCTTTAGGTCTGGGAGCGGCGGCTCTCATCGTTTGGCGGACGGGTTAGGCGAGTCTAGAAAATCAGTGTAGGATTGCAGGCAATAGCGCAACAATTTTTTAGCGGGCTTCCATCATACGAGTCGGCGTAGCGCAGATAATGCTTTACGGGTTTCAGGGTTGGGGCACAGTCATGACGAAATTTTGGCGGCAATTTAAACGTTTTAGATATGTAACTCTCGCGATCGCCATGACCCTAGTGGTTAGTTTGCAGTGGCAACCAGTGATCGCCCAATTTCCCTCCCTAAACCCAGATACTGAAGAACGTCAAGAAACTCCTAAAGCAACTCCCCAAGCCCAACAGACCCCAGCAGTACCTGTGGTTTTGGCCGGAGAAACCCTCTTTGAAATACAGGTACAGGTAGGAGCCGAATCTGTACCGCAACGGGCGGAGAGCATCAGCGAAGCCATTCAAGATTTTGCCGCTAGCCGCTTTTTAACGACGGAGAATTTGGAGCTGCAACCCTCAGAAGATGGTACGGCACAGATCCTCTTAGCTGGCGATCGCCCCCTATTTCGCATTACCGCAAAAGATGCCGAAGCCTATGGCAGTAACCTAGACACCCTCGCTGCTGAATATAAAACTTTAATCGCGGCAAAGGTCGAGCTCTACCGCAAAGAACGTAGCTTTGAGCACCTTGTAGAGGGAGTCATCAAAACGGCGATCGCCTCCTTTGTTTTGGTGTTATGGCTCATTGCGCTAAAACTCATTTTTCCCAAATTATATTTATCCGTCGCCGCCCGTCGTAAACATTTGCCAGCTTTTAGTCTCGGTTCGCGGCAAATCATTTCAGGAAATCGCATTGCCCACCTTTTGGGCAATCTGTTGCACACTTTACGTTTAGCTTTAACCCTCGGGTTTTTGGGCATATATTTTGCCTTTGTGCTGCGGCTATTTCCCTGGACAAAAATCTTTGGGCGATCGCTATGGCGTTATTTGGTTTCGGCGTTAAATCTCGGGTGGAATAGCTTTGTAGCGTACCTGCCTAATCTGTTTGTGGTGATCATGATTTATTTGATCACGTCCTATAGCCTCAAATTTATTAAACCGATTTTTAATGAGCTAGGGGAAGAGCGCATTGCCATTGCGGGTTTTTATCCAGAATGGGCTGAACCAACCTATCGCCTCATCGAAATTTTTGCCCTTTGTCTCTCGGCAGTTTTGATGTTTCCCTATTTGCCGGGCTTTGGTTCACCGGCTTTTCAAGGGGTTTCGATCTTTGTCGGTGTTCTGGTTTCTTTAGGATCAACGGCAGCTGTATCGAATGCAGTGGCAGGGATTATTTTGATCTATACTCGCGCCTTCCAGATCGGCGATCGCATTAAAGTCGGCGAAACTTTCGGTAATGTCGAGGAAAAATTATTACTTGTTACCCGCATCCGCACCTTTGAAAATACGATTGTAACTATCCCAAACGCAGTGATGATTGCCAGTAATATCGTCAACTACAGCGTTTCGATGCGGGACACCCAAGTTCCAGTACGTATCAAAGGCCTTGTGACCCTCGGCTATGATGTGCCGTGGCGACTGGTCTACCAAACCTTGACTGCGGCGGCGATGAACACCCAAGGGGTCGTGACAGAAATGGCGCCTGTCGTTTTACAAACTGCCCTCAACGACTTTTCTGTTACCTATGAGTTGCAGGTCTGTATCCATGATCCCCAGCAAATTGAACTCATTTATTCTGAGCTATACCAGAACATGCAAGACTACTGCAATCAAGCGGGTATAGAAATTCTGTCGCCAACCTACGCCGCAATGCGGGACGGCAACTACTCCACAATGCCAGAAGATTATTTACCGGATGACTACCAAGCGCCGGGATTCAATTTGCACCCCCTCGGCAATTTATTTCAAGTCGATCTGAAGATGAATAATGGCAAGAAATAATAGGCGATCGCCGACTTTCCGACCTTACCAAATAGTTTCTAGATCTAGCTGAAAATCGGGTAATACTTTCTCTCCGGTCAACACCGCAGGATTCTCTAAAATTTCTATCTCTTGCCCGACTCGATACACTTCCACTTGTCGAGATTTACGGTTAATCAGCCAGCCTAAACGTGACCCATTTTCGATAAACTCTGTCATTTTTGCCTGAGTGCGCTTCAGAGAATCCGTCGGTGACAGTAGCTCTACAACAAAGTCTGGACACAGCGGTAAAAATCGAACTTGTTGTTCTGGCGGCAATGCTTCCCAACGGTCTAAAGGAATCCACGCAGTATCCGGCGATCGCGTTGCACCATTGGGCAAAATAAAGCCTCCTGAAGAATCAAAGGCAATTCCTAATCGCATTTTTCGATTCCATGCCTGTAACTGATACGAAAGATCAATATTACGGTTACTTGTTTCTCCGCCTGTTGGTGGCATGATCACTAAATCTCCTTGGGCATTACGTTCAAAGCGATAATCTCTGTTGTGTTGGCACAGCTGAAAAAACTGCTCATCGCTCATCTCACAATTATTGAGACTCAGTTCAAGGGGAAACATCATTTCCATAGGGCAACCACTATTCATCGGGTTATTGCCATTATAAACAGCAGAAAAGAGCCCAATCGCTGGCTTTAATTCTGTTTTTGCCAATTTCGACAGGTGATTTTGTCACGAAAAAAGGACGCAACTCCTAGGAGATACGCCCTACTTTTTATATTGTAAAAATTTTGCTAATTAACTTAGCTGTTACTCAGCCAACCAACGTATCGCGTCTTTAGCGTGGTAGGTCAAAATCAGGTCAGCGCCAGCTCGCTTAAAGCTTGTGAGCGTTTCTAGCACAACTTTTTTCTCATCAATCCAACCATTGAGCGCTGCCGCCTTAACCATCGAATATTCACCAGAAACGTTGTACGCAGCAACCGGGAGATTACTCATTTCCTTAATGCGGCAAATAATATCCATATAGGAAAGAGCAGGCTTAACCATGACGATATCTGCGCCTTCCATAATATCTAGCTCAACTTCCTTGAGAGCTTCGCGGGAGTTGGCAGGATCCATCTGATAGGTGCGGCGATCGCCGAATTGAGGCGCGGACTCAGCAGCATCGCGGAAAGGACCATAGTAACCGGAAGAATACTTGGCAGAGTAAGCCATAATCGGCGTATCTTGAAAGCCAGCTTCATCAAGACCCTCACGAATTGCCGCAACAAAACCGTCCATCATGCCAGAAGGCGCAATAATATCTGCCCCCGCTTTCGCTTGGGAAACGGCTGTTTTCTTCAGTAGTTCGAGGGTGGGATCATTTAAAACACGGCCTGTGAGATCCCCAACTTCGAGGTAGCCACAGTGACCGTGGGGCGTATATTCACACAAGCAAGTGTCAGCAATAACAGTCATTTCAGGAATTGCTTCCTTAATAGCAGTAGCTGCTTTTTGCACAATACCACAGTCATGCCAAGCGCCCGTTGCTTCCACGTCTTTATCGGCAGGAATACCAAATAAAATTACCGAAGGAATACCCAGTTCCCAAACTTCCTTTGCTTCATCCACAATTTTGTCAATCGAAAGCTGATATACACCGGGCATTGAAGAGACTTCCTTCGCAAAGGATTCGCCCGGAACAGCAAACAAAGGGTAGATCATGTCATTTGCGGTTAAAGTCGTCTCTCGCACCATCCGGCGGAGGGAATCGCTTTGACGCAAACGGCGGGGACGCATTGAAGGGAACATAGATACTAAATTATTGCTAAAAGCGAAAATAAAAATGACTTTTAGCTAGTTTAAGGGGATTGCTCGCAATTACTTACGCAAACGTAACAGTCCTCAATGATTTGCAAAGATTTAGGTTGTGGAGGGTACTGGATTACTCTTGCGATCTTGGAGTAGCCAGATCACACCGCCCCCTTTAATCACTCCGGCAAATAATCCGGCGATCGCCATGAGGGTGGGATATTCCCAAAGATCACCCATTAGTGACCACTGTCGTAATGCCAGCAAAATAATCACATTGGCAACCAAGAAAGCCCCAGCACGAATCTTGATCCAGCGTTGCGGCTTTTCGATAAATGGCTTGAGTAAATTACCTTGGAGCCAACCAACAATGATTTGTAATACCAACAAACTCCCTGTCGGCGTTGTAAACAAAATACCAAAGTAGACAAAAATACCAGACAGCGGAAAGACAATCACAAGGCCGAATAACAGATATGGCAACACCCAAAATAGAGCAGGTTTAAAACTACGTTTGTGCCCACCCGTTAGTAAATAAAACGTGCCATAGGCAGCGGGCAATTCAAATGCGGCTAGGCAAAAGGGTAAAACTCTGATGAATTCTGCAATGTTTGTCCATGCTCCAGAAATGGAAGCTTTTACAATTAATGTCATGCTCAGCTGGATTAAAACAGTGGCGATCGCCCAACCGCTAAAGAGCAAAATATTTTGGCGAGACAACAGAAAATTCCAATTACGAACGGCCATACTGTGTCTCCAAACTTTATTTCCTCATCCCAAATTACCAAGGATTGCCGATTAAGTTATAGGCTGCCCAATAATAGGGGTGAGAAAAATCCACTTCCTCTGGATTACGGCGGAAAGCACTGCGCGTTAACTGGGCAAGCTCGGGATTCGGCGGTTCATATTCTTGACGAATCATGGCGAGTTGGGCTGTTCTCAGGGCTGAAATCTTGGTCTTGTTTTGACTGAGGGCATCATAAAATTCGCTCATCAAGGTCACTGACCCCGCATCACTGACGTACCACAACGAGGCGATCGCCGATTTGACACCAGACTGCAACGCTAAACCCGCAAACCCCAACTCTGCATCCTCATCACCAAGGGCAGTACGACAGGCACTTAAAACTAAAAGCTCGACGGGTGGATTATGCCAATTTAGTTGATCCATTTGGTCGAGGGTCAGGCGGCGATCGCCAAACTGAATGTAGGAATTATCCGGTGTGCCACTTTGAAATTCGGCGTGGGTCGCGAGATGTACAATGCCGTAGTTTGCCTCAGCCCGCTCCTGTTGCAAGCGACTGAGTGTAAAAGCATCGTTTAGAAAAGTTTTGCCGTCGCGGAGATTTGGAATAATCGTCTCCAACTCAATCTCAACACCGGGTAAATCGGGTAATTCTGCAAATGTAGAAGCCCCCATCGCCAAGGCTGGGCGATCGCCGATCTGGGATGCCCCTTGGGTCATAAGCTGAAAAGCAGGCACGATACTAACACCGTATTTTTCAATGAGAAATTCTTCGCCGTCGTGCAAAACCCCAAAGGGAATCATCCGTAGCCCTTCGCCCGTACAAAACAACAAATTATCAATATCTTCAATTTCTAGAGTGGCGGCGATCGGTCGAATAATCCAGTCATAAAGTTTTTGAGCAGGCGGCAAATAAGACGTTTTAAAAATAGGATGCTGACGGGTAATCCCTTGGAAAAAGGCCATCTTTGTCGCTTTCATCTCATCCTTAGCGACCAACGTTGTACGGTTAATCGGCGATCGCCCAGGTGCTAGCAACGTAATGGTTAACTGCTCACCCTTATTCATGAGCCAGATCAGCGCTGTCCGCTCACCCGTTATTGCAGCACTTGCCTCTAATGCTTCAGACATTTTGACAATATCCATCGCCTCAAAGTCAAAGGAGGTGCCGAAATAGTCTTCGTACTCCTGCTGCCAATCACTCTCCATCTGCAAAATGGATTCATAAAACGGATTCGTCTGGGCAGTAACCGGAGAATTTATCCATTGCCCCGGTGCGGCGATCGCCAACACAAAAGCTAAAAATCCACAAACAACGAAGCGAGACCAACGACAAAAACCCATAGCAAACCCAATCAATGCTGCTGTTTAAAATTATTATGACTAGATTTTTCGCCGAGAAAAACCGGTGCCGGAAGACTTCAGTTAACCTTCGGTAAATTCTCAGTGACGTCATAGATAAAACAGCTGGTAAACCACCGATTTGTTGCCAAGCGGTAGGTCTCTTTTCCATTTTCACTACCATTGCTATTCGCTGCGCTCAGATCTTCGAGAATGGCGCGGATTAATGGTAACGGCTGCTCCACCTTCACGGTACTCGCCTCTAAATTAGAAAACTGCTTATCAAGCTGCGCCTGAAACTTAGTAAACGGATCAACGCTCCCAATCCAATAGACCTGCCAACGACCCGCCGGACGCTGCGGAATAAACGTCAACTCTGGACTTTCATTCGAGTTTGCCTCTATCTGCAATGGATTTTCTGTGGTGAGTAACGTGATTTCCTGTTTTGGACTCACCGCTAAGCCAACAAAATTAACGGTCTTATCGCCAAGATTTTTATATTGAAAAGTTAGAGTTTCACTCGGTTTAACATCAACAGCCTGAAACTTGGGAGCTTGGGCCATGCTAATGGGCGAGGTTTTTTGAATGAGAGGCGATCGCCTTGGTTGCAGACGGTTTAAACTGACTTCGGCTTTTACTGAAGAACTGGTTTCATTAATGAGTAAACGTAGCCATTTCAGAGCGAGCAACTGTTGTAGCGTCGGCTGTAAATTTTCCACAGAGGACTTAATCGCTTGATTACTCTCCATCGGAAATAAAACTGGCAGAGGCTGACCACTCAGGGAAAAGAGATTGTAGCCTGCATCGAAAATAAAATCAGCCCACTCAGAAGGATTCCCCACGTTCGCGACCGTCACAATGCCTGCAAAAGCGCTGGTCGCATCAACCCGTTCAATACGACTGAGGTTGTCACTCAGGGAAATACGTAGCGTTAGATTGCGAGGAAATACCCGCAATTGTTCTTGTACTGGCGTGTCTGGCGCGGGGATACTGTCGTCAGTTTTTGCTTGGGCAGAGAGACCGTTCTTGGTCGTAATCGCTAAAATCTTAGGTTCTGCTTCAATGGTTTTCACCTCGCTTTCTGGGGCGATCGCCTGTAGAACTTCCGGCGCATAACCGAGCAAACTCACCTCTGTTAAACTGCCCTCCGTCGCCACAACATGCCCCGCGCTGGGTAGCGTTACACGGGTAGGCAATAAACCATAGAGTGGCAATGTTTTGTCGGCAAAACTCGGTTCAGGGCGCTCCTTCGGCAAGATTTGTAATTGCTGATAGCGGAAATTCAAAAAGGTATTCGCCTCAGCCACTGTCGCCTTTGGGTGAACCGCGGCGAGATATTGCGCCAAAGTCACAGTGAATAACCCGACATTTGTCCCATTAATTGCAAATTCTTTACCGCCAGTCAGTTGAGCAGCACTGAGTTTGAGGAGGGATTTACTGCTGAGATTACGCTGTAGTAAATTGCGCTGTAGTTGTTCTTCAATGGCTGTTTCAGAGGGGTTAGCGCCGCCAGATAATGGCTTCGGATAGGCCCTGCCCCGCAAATACTGATACTCTCCTGCGGGCAATGGCACAAAGCTGGTGTCCAGCACCAATACCGACTGCGCCACGTTGAGGGATCGCATAAAACCTTCAATCGTCGACACGGCGATCGCATTGTTGATGACAGCCTTAGATTTACCAAGCACTCCATCCACAGGCATCAAAGCATTAATCGATTCACCTTTCGGCGTTTTGATACTTGTGCCGTAGCCACTGAAATGCACCAATAAAAAATCCTCTGGCGTGAGGAGATCTTTTAATTGCTTTTGGAAAGTTGTAAAAATATTTTCGCGGCTAGCGGTTTCATTTTTTAACGTAATAATATCGGCGGGGTCAAACCCGAAGCGATGGATGAGGAGTCGCTTTTGAATGCTGATATCCACAGCACAACCACCTAAGTCATCGGCATCAGGGTAACGGTCAATACCGATCAGTAGGGCAAATTTGCGCCCAGAAAATTTGTCGAGGGCTTGAGCATAACGATCAACTGCGCCTCGTAATCCCCGGTCATAAACACCAAAGGAAAATAGAGCTAATCCCAACCCTTGTAAGAAGCTGCGTCGATCCAATCTCATCTTGAACTGTGGCCCTTGAGAATCCTGATATCAGACTACCAGCCATCTTTCTATCTGACTACTGCCCAGATGCATAAAAGCACTTAACTTTAAAATAGTTCAAGTATTGCTTAATAACGCTACTAGGCTTATTTTTGACGGGACTGACGGGACTCGAACCCGCGACCTCCTGCGTGACAGGCAGGCATTCTAACCAGCTGAACTACAGTCCCCAGTGGTTTTAAGTCACTTTTAATACTATATTCATAGAAAAAATTTATGTCAACCCCCTTGCCATAAAAAAGTTTTGGGGGAATGGCCAAAGCAAAAATCCGGAGATCGCCTTAAAGATGACGGGACAACTCAAGATACAGAAGCCTTACCAAAACGTCGTTCCCGTTTCTGAAAAGCGAGAAGCGCCTGATGAAACTCATGTTTATCAAAATCAGGCCAAAGGGTAGGTGTCACGTAAATTTCGCTATAGGCCATCTGCCACAACAGAAAATTACTGAGACGCATTTCGCCACTTGTGCGGATTAATAAATCAGGATCTGGAATGCCATGAGTATACAAATGACTGTCGATCAGATGTTCGTCAATATCGGTAGGCTCTAGCTCTCCTGCGGCTACTTTAACGGCGATCGCCCGACAAGCCTGCACTAGTTCCTGTCGTCCCCCGTAGTTTGTCGCCACCGTAAATTGAATACCCGTGTTGTCCTTTGTCTGTAAAACGGAGCGCTGAATTTCCTCTTGCAACGAATACGGAAGCGAAGTCAAATCCCCCACAAAACGAATTTGAATTCCCTTTTGTGCCCAAATTTTAATCTCACGGCGCAGCACCTTTTCAAACAGCGCCATTAAAAACTCCACTTCTGCCGGGGGACGTCGCCAATTTTCCGTCGAAAAAGCATAGACCGTTAACGCCCCGATGCCCCAATCCTGACAATAGGTCAAGATGCTGCGGATTGTATCGACTCCCCGCTGATGTCCCATAATGCGCGGCAATCCCCGCTGCTTACCCCAGCGGCCATTCCCATCCATAATGACGGCGATATGTTGGGGTAATTTATTAGGGTCAAGATCAATGGGCAGAGGATAAGCCATAACGCGAGCAAACTTTTCAGTACGGATAGATACGAACAAAAATAATCTACAAACAGATGAGTCTAATCTACGGAATTAAGGCGAAATAAGTGAATTTCAATCCTTATCCACCATTGAGGATGGCAACCGCAGAAAACGCTCTAGCAAAACTCTACCCTGAAAACCTAACTGGCGACTGATCCGCCCTAAATCTGGTGTTACGGATTCACTGTCACTAGGCGTAAAGTATTCGGCTAAAAGTTCTTTGAGTTTGCTACTAGTCAGAGGGCGGTTCAGATTACCCCGCTCGGCCAAAGAAATTGACCCTGTTTCTTCAGAGACCACGACGCAAACGCAATGTTCGACCCGCTCGGTAATGCCCATTGCTGCCCGGTGTCTGGTGCCCAACTGTCGCGACGCCGACTTTTCGGAGAGGGGTAAAATCACCCCGGCTGCGACAATCCTAGAGCCGCTAATAAACACCGCCCCATCGTGGAGCAGGGTGCTGGTTTGAAAGATGGTTTGGAGTAGCTCTTTTGAAATTTCGGCATTTAGAAGAACGCCCGGCACAGAAAAATCTTTTTCGTCCATCGGCGTCGTAGTTTCGATGACTAATAACGCGCCTGTTCGGTTTTGGGAGAGACTTTTAACGGCTTCAACGATGCTATCGAGTAGATTGTCTTCAGTGGCAATGACACGTACAGGAGAGGGGCGCAACAAACTGAGAATATCGCCGCGTCCGACCCGCTCTAGCAAACGCCTCAACTGAGACTGGAAGATAATGGCGATCGCCACCGCCGAGACAAGGACTAATTGTTCGAGAATAGCTTCAACATAGGCAAGACGAGTGAGTACGGCAATCTTTTCAGCAATAATTAGCATCAAAAAACCCCGCACGACCCACAATGTACGCCGCTCTTCGATGACAAATAATGTCACGTAGATTAGAAATAAAGTTAGCGCAATATCAACGCCATTAAAAAGCCAACTCGGCATCTGCGATAACTGCCACCTCTGCATAACCGACAAACCTGCGGTTAGACTCTATCATGGCATAGAGCCCCACGATGAATGCTATTAATTTTGCTGAGTTTCACTGGATTGTGCCATTTTGATTCAGTAAATTTAATGCTATTTTTTTCTTAAGTTTTACCTTTACGTTTTTCGGGAACTCCAGTTAGTTTTTAGCGTCTTTAGATTGATTTAGAGAATTTTCAAAGACAAAAAAAGGGCGATCGCCCTATGGCAATCCCCCTATATATTTCTGAATTTTTTGTTAGAAATAACGTCGCTTTGATCTAGTCGACAACGCTCGATTGATGATTAAACTTGACGTAAACGCTCGGGCAAACAATCTTGGCGAATTAAATCATCGTAGGTCTCCCGACGAATAATAACTTGGGCTTCACCGTCATTAACGAGGACAGCCGCAGGACGACCAATACGGTTATAGTTGGACGCCATGCTGTAGTTGTAGGCTCCCGTATCGAGCACCACGAGAATATCTCCGGGCTGGGGTGTAGGCAATTGCGCGTCTTTAATCACAACATCGCCAGACTCACAATGCTTTCCTGCAACAGTCACCGTCTCATTGCACTCATCCGATAGACGATTTGCTACTACAGAGCGATATAGAGACTGATAGGTAATCGGGCGGGGGTTGTCAGACATACCGCCATCGACAGAAACATAGGTGCGAATTTCTGGGACAACTTTGCGACTACCTACGGTATAGGCTGTGATGCAAGATGTACCCACGAGGGAACGGCCAGGCTCAACGATTAATTTCGGTAGAGCAACGCCATACTTATTACAAGCAGCTTCTAGGGACTCAGCGACATTGCGAGACCACGCTTCGATGCTTGGGGGATCATCAGATTCGGTGTAACGAATACCAAGGCCACCACCAAGGTTCAGGATTTCAAGCTTGAGGCCGTATTCGCCTGCTTTTTTAAACCAACCAGCAAGAACATCA
>CAZXBK010000094.1:0-17947 GCA_964638765.1 uncultured Synechococcus sp.
TTTGAAAGGTAACCTGCTGCCCGTCGCCACGAATAGTGGGATGTTGTACAGCTCCTCTGAGATTAGCGGTTAGAAGCTGAGACCGTTGTTGCTGGCGATCATAAACAAAAATATCTGGCTTTCCTCGCTCGGTGGAAACGTAGGCTAGATAGCGACCATTGGCACTGAGAGAAGGCTGATCTTGACTCGAATCGCGGCGGTTGAGATTCGGTAAATTGACGAGTCGATTCTCCTGAAAATCATAGAGATAAATATTCCGTCGGCCATCGCGCTCCGACGCAAATGCTAAAAAACGGCCGTCACCGCTATAGCTAGGAAACTCCTCGGCAAAATTGCTATTAATGCCGCCAGTGGCAATTTGGGGCTGATAAAACAACGCACGACTACAACCCACCAGTAGAAGTGGGGCGATCGCCAGCGCTATTTCCCGAAATCGGATGGATCTAAACAAGACTACTGAAACCGTTGAAATATGTCTTTACAAATCATCAAAAAAGGCTATATTCCCCCCTAAATCATAGCTTCAGGTTATCTTTACAGAATTTCGGCATCAAATTGAATTATTTTTTTGAACCTTTTGCGGTTGAGTGCCGTCGTGGTTGTCTAAATAGATCAATAGACAGATCCTGTGATTGCCATTACGGCGATTGCTTTTTTAAAAACACACTTCTTTCTCTGCTAAACATTTTCTTCTTTCCTAACCATTTGGTGTGATGAGGTTTTTAATGAACTATAAATTTTGCTTGAAGTCGCCTTTGCTGGCACTTGCTTTTACCCTCAGTGGCGGTATTGCGGCACAGGTACAGGCAGAAGCTGTAGGCGATCGCCTAGCAGAACTCGAAAATTACGGCTCCTTTGACACAGAGACAGCCTCCCTAGAAGTCAGTGCTTCGGGTTTAGATCAAGTTAATAGTGTTTTCCAACTGCGGGATGTTGAACCCAGCGACTGGGCCTTTGATGCGCTACGCAATCTCGTCGAAAAATACAATTGCATTGTTGGTTATCCCGATGGCACCTTTCGCGGCGATCGCCCCCTGAGCCGTTATGAATTTGCGGCAGGCCTCAACGCCTGTTTGCAACGAATCGAGAGTTTAATAATTGGCGGTACCATTCTTGATCCTGAGGATTTCGGTCGCTCACGTGCCCTAATCCAAGAATTTGAAGCAGAGCTGGCTACCCTCGGTGCAAGGGTTGATGACCTTGATGGTCGCGTCGAAGAGCTAGAAAGCCACCAGTTTTCCACAACCACCAAACTCTTCGGTCAAACTGTTTTCGGTATCCAGGGTCGCAACGCCAATGAATACACCTTCTTCCGCGATCGCCTAACCAACGAAGACGATCAAATCAATACCATCACCAATACCCAACTGAGCCTGTTTACCCAGTTCAGTCCCAACAGCATTTTGCTAACGGGTTTAAGCGCCGGTTCCGGTAGTACAACGACCAATAACCGTACCCTAGAACCCTACGTCGGTCTTGGTTACGAAGCAGACACGGGCAATGATATTCGCATTAGCGACCTTACGTATCGCCATCTAGTCAGTGACAAACTCGCCCTCATTGTCGGTACAGAAGGCATTAGCGCCACTAACGTTTTCCGGGGAGCAAACCGAGTTCAAAGTGCTGGTTATGGGCCTTTATCTCGCTTTGCCCAGCGCAACCCTGTGATCAATATTGGCGGCAGCGGTAGCGGTTTCGGTCTCGACTGGCAAATTGCCAAAAGCGTGAGCCTTCAGGCGCTCTACTCCACTAACTTGGCAGACAATGCCACCTTTGGTGGTTTATTTGGTGGCGATCTCGGTTCCACAACTTTTGGTACACAGCTTGTCGCATCACCGTCTAGAGACCTCGACCTCTCCTTCCAGTACATCAACTCCTATTCCCCTTGGGGCACATTGTCCGGTAGTCCCCGTCCCTCTGGCATTGGTGATGACCAAGTGGTCATCCAAGACTTCCAAACTGGTCTCGCACCGATTAATACAAACGCATTCGGTCTCGCTGTGGATTGGCGCGTTAGTCCGAAGTTCAATATTGGCGGCTGGGCTGGCTACACCACGTCTGAATATCAAACAGAAGACGGTGATGTCGAAACCTTTAACTGGATGACCTATCTCACCTTCCCAGATCTGGGTAAAGACGGTAGCCTCGGTGGAATTTTCTTCGGTCAGCCCCCCAGAATTACCTCTAGTAATCTTCCCTCTGGTCGAAATCTTCCTTCTCTTGTCTCCAGCGGTGATCTTAATGCTGATCCGGGTGGTCAACCGGATACCACTCACCACCTTGAGGTGTTTTATCGCTTTAATTTAACCGATAATATTGCCCTCACCCCCGGTTTTATTGCGGTCTTTAATCCGCTTCAAAATGACGACAACGAAACAATTACAATTGGCGTTTTAAGAACGACAGTTAGTTTCTAGTTACGATCAATCGCTGGTGAAATTAGTTAGGAATTCAGGCGATCGCCACCATACGAACTAAGTGGCTAGAAGCAAATAAAAATAGCTTTAGATATTGGGGAACTTTTCATAAGTTTCCCAGTCAATAGAAAACAAGGTCAGCTTTTTTTTACTTCTTCAGGGCGATCGCCACTTGTACTAAAACATATCCACAGACTTATCTTTCTCACTTTAAAGTCTCTTCAATGCTATGTTTTGTTCCAAGCAATAAAATTAGCATTCAGGATAAAAAACTAGAAGAGTTTTGATATAAATGATTAGTTTAAGTCGATATTTGGGAAAAATTAGTACAAGTAACCCTTTCTGAAATTTCAAACAGCTTTAATTCAGCCACAATTTCTACTCATTACTCACACTGTATTCTCTTAAGATTTGGAGTTCTTTCCTATGAACTTATCCACCAAAAAACTTGTTTGTTTCGGATTAGTCGGGGGAACATTATTTAGTTTTAATGCTCCGGCGATCGCCCAAGTTCAGGTTACAGGCGGCGACTTTTCTGGCGCAGCGGGCTTTTTCCTCCCAGATATGGTCGATGTCGGCGCGGGCAAAAACGTCAAACTCCTTGATGCCACCGTCGAAACCCTAAATCTCGAATCCGAAATTGGCAATACCTCCACTGCAGTCTTCACCCCAACCGCTGCAAGGTTCGACAATAATATTGACCCCACAATGGCGACCGTCGACCAAGGTGACACAGGCGCACTCCAAGGTTTACTCACAGGACTCGCCTACGACGATGGTGGCTATCCTGTCATTTTCACAAACGTGGCAACACAACTGAATTTTGCCGTTGATACCTTCGACTTTGATGCCTCAAACTCTTTGATGGGAACCCTGATCCAACCAGAAGTTGTTGGCGCAGCACCTCTCATTTTCATTAACCAAGACATTGCCCTTACAGCCGCATCTGACGTAGATTTCGAAGCAGTTAAAGGACAGCTTGATGTCGGTACATTAAATGCAAATCTCGAGGGTGGTGCATTAAATCTTCCCAGCACTTGGAGCTTTGCAGGCAGCGGTTCTGGTGGCGGTTCAAATCCCACTCCCAGCCTTGAAAGACGCGTTAAGTTCCAGTTTTATGGGGAAGATGTTATTGCAGAAGATGGGACAGATTTAGATACAAGCGATGATGAAATTCGTTTCATTGGTGCAGCAAACAAGAAGTTCCAAATTCAAACCGTTGGTACACAAGCTACTGCTGAGTTCAAAATCAAAGCCGATGACGCTGACGACGCATTTGTAGACATTACCCTTGGTGGTCCTTTCTCTAAATTCAAGGGTGACTCAAGTGAAATTGATTTAACTCAAGAGCTTGATTACAAAATTAAGGGTGAAGCAGAAGGAAATTTCACGGCTCTCTTAGGAAACGTTAGTGCTGTTGCAGAATTTGAAGGCACAGCTCGTCGGGATGTTGACTTCGAATTTAAGCAAGGCAGTGGCGAGTTCAGTGGCCGTAGCGATGGCTCAGTAAATTTTGTTGCGGCTGTTGGTGGCACAGAGCTTATTGACAATGGTGATGATGACACAACTGTCGGTTTAGGTATCTGTAATATTTGTGCCGATGATGAAACAGGCAATGCACCCACCACTGTTGCTACAAGTGTTCGCTTCTTGTCCATCACCGATCTACTGGATGACACCTCTGACGATCCCGATGACACCCTCAGTGATTCTGACAATGTTAATGACCTCAGCGATGACGAATACGAAGCCCTCGAAAAACAACTTGCTGAAGTAGATATTGATATCGACATTGACATTGACATCACTGTTATCGACAAAGGTTTAGACCGCTACTACGTTGCACACCGTAATAAGGGCAAAGGCAAGTACAAGGGCAAAGGTAGAGGCAAAAAGAGAAAAGGCTACTACGAAAATGAAGTCTTCTGCTTCCGTCAGGTTGGTCCCGGCTCGTCAATTTTCCCCGGCCTCATTGGTTTAGTTCAAATTGACTTTGATGATATTCCCCTTGAGGTTTTCGTCGGTTTACCTGAAATCGCTGATGCGGATATTGATGATGACACTGACATCGATGTCGATGTCGACGATTCTGATGGTGATAGTGATAGTGACTCTGACTCCGATTCTGACAACGATGATGATGACGACGACGACGATGATGACGACGACGATGATGACGACGACGACGATGACGATGATGACGATGATGACGACGACGATTCTTCCGACTCAGGCGATGGCGATGTAATCATCATTGACGGTCTACCGGAAATTAATGACGGTACTGACAGTGGTTCTGATTCTGGTGATTCTGGTTCTGACAGCTCCAGCTCTGATGATGTGATCATCATCGAGGGGTTACCTGAAATTCAGTAGATTCTCGAATCTATCTGTTTTAGCTGAGTAAATTAAGGAGGGGGAAGCTACAAGGCTTTTCCCTTTTTTTGTTGAAAATACAAAACATTGCTTCTGGATAAGGGCGATCGCCATTCTTCATCGACACAGTTTTTGACTCGCAAATGACGATAAGTAAATTACTGACAGGGGAATGGCAAGGAAATGTTTCTTGCAAATGTAAATGTGCCAGATAAAAGGCGATCGCCTAAATCAAACGCTGAAAAAGTCAGGTGTTCGCACAAATTGATATTATGAATGCAGCAATGTGAATAAATATTACGGATAAACCTTAAATGTTCTGGTTATACATCGTCGGGTTTCTAGTAGTGCTGCTCATCATCGGGATAGCAATTTATCTACTAACCCCCCGTAGCTACGACTCCTCTAACACCGTTGCCACTTCCTACGATGAGTGGACAGAAGACGGTATTCTCGAATTTTATTGGGGTGAGCATATTCACCTCGGTCACTACGGTTCTCCCCCACGCCGCAAAGATTTCCTTAAAGCAAAAGCCGACTTCGTACACGAAATGGTTCGCTGGGGTGGCCTCGACAAGCTGCCCGCTGGCACAACTGTCCTTGATGTAGGTTGTGGTTTCGGTGGTAGTAGCCGCATCATGGCGCAAAACTACGGTTTCCAAGCAACAGGTATTACCCTCAGCCCTAAGCAAGCCCAGCGCGCTAATGACCTCACTCCCGAAGGTGTCACTGCCAAGTTTATGGTGAATGACGCTCTCGATATGTCTTTCCCCGACAACAGCTTTGACGTTGTCTGGTCTGTAGAGGCAGGTCCCCACATGCCGGACAAAATGAAGTACGCCGAAGAAATGATGCGCGTCCTTAAGCCCGGCGGTATCCTCGTCGTTGCCGACTGGAACCAGCGTGACGATCGCCAGATTCCTTTGAACTGGTGGGAAAAGCCCGTCATGCGCCAACTCCTTGACCAGTGGTCTCACCCTTCTTTTTCTAGTATTGAACGTTTCTCCGAGCAAATCGCTGAAACTGGCTTAGTGAATGGTGAAGTTGTAACTGCTGACTGGACAGAAGAAACATTACCTTCTTGGTTAGAATCTATTTGGCAGGGTATTGTCCGTCCCAAAGGTCTCATTAAGTTTGGTTTTTCTGGCTTTATTAAGTCTCTCCGCGAAGTTCCCACAATGCTCTTAATGCGCGTTGCGTTTGGTGCTGGTCTCTGCCGTTTTGGTATGTTTAGAGCCGTCAAAAAGACCACTGTAAATTCTGTCGATGAAGCAAGAACTGGCGAAACAGTAAATGCTTAAATTCACGCGAGTTTAATCGCGTCCATCTAAATTCAAACTACAGTCCTATGAGCAATCATCGATCTGTAGTTTTTTTTTGGAGATTTACGAAAAATATAGTTTTCCAGTAGCCATTTATTAACGCTTTATATTTATGACTCACCCCCTTGGTATTGTCGGTGCAGGTATCGGCGGTTTGACTTTAGCTTGTGCCCTTGAACAGCGGAATATTCCCTTTACTCTCTACGAACAGGCGGAAAGCTTTGAGGCCTTGGGCTATGGGATTCAGGTGAGTCCGAATGTAGAGCGTGTTTTAACAGCTTTGGGGTTAACGGAGAAGCTAGAGGCGATCGCCCACCGTTGTTATGGCTTTGAGTTGCGCTCGTTTGCTTCAGATCAGACTTTAATCCAGTGGCAATTACCCAAAAATCAGTTGTATTATCAATGCCGTCGCGCCGATTTGCACCAACTTTTATTTGACGGGCTAAAGGATAAAAGCAAACTGAATTTTGGCACGCGTTTAGCGAGCTATGCCCAAACTGCTGACAGGGTTGCACTCAAGTTCGATGGCGCTTCTGAGGTAAAGGTTCAAGCATTAGTGGGCGCTGACGGTGTCGGATCTCAAACTCGCCGACAGTTAATGGTCAATGACCAACACACAAAACCAAACTATGCAGGCTATGCTGCTTTTCGCGCTATCTTGCCTTGGCGATCGCCCTATGAAGAGTTAGCGGGGCAAGCAACGGTATGGCTCGGAAAAAATCACCATGTTGTGGCCTATCCCAACGGCAATTTAAATCATGGTGAGCAATGGCTAAATTTAGTTTTAGTGGTTAAAGAAAGGCAGTGGCAGGAGGAAGGCTGGACAATCGAGGTGGACAAATCGCTAGTTGCGGCGGAGTTTCAAAATCAATCCCGATTACTAAATCGAATTTTAGAGGATATGATTGCCAGTCCAGAGCCTTGCTACAAATGGGGCTTATTTACGCGTCCAGCTTTACCATTTTGGTCGCAAAATAAAGTGACATTACTTGGTGATGCTGCCCACCCAATGGTTCCTTTTCAAGCTCAGGGGGCAGCGATGTCCATCGAAGATGCCTACGTCCTCGCGCAATGTTTGCAACGTCACCCAAAGATAGAAACGGCATTTCAACAATACGAAAATCTGCGTTATCAACGGGCAACGAAAATGCAAAAAACATCCCGCAAAAATGCCGACATTTTCCACGCCTCAGGTCTCAAGGCGATCGCCCGTGATTTCGTTTTTAAAATAGTTGGGGCGATCGCGCCAAACCTCATGAACCTCAAGTCGGCTTGGATCTACGATTACGACGTGACAAAACTTATTTGAAACAAGACTTGACTACGATATTTTCAACAGGTGAAGTGCAAAAAGCAGAAAACAAAACATCAATCTTTTTTCCACTAATCACACTTCAACAAAACTAAGCGTTAGCTATTCAAGTTAGCCTCTTACACTTTAGGCTTCTTCCGAACCGCAGCCGATACTAGCCCAAATAAAGTTGGAAAAATAGCAGCAGGCGTAGGAATTTCGGGAGTATGAGTTTCAACGCCAACAGTCAGAAAGTCTAACGCAATACCGTCTCTAGAAGTCTCTGTTTTATCAATCTCTAATGTCAGTTGATGAGATGAATCAAGTAAATCTAAGGGAATACCAACGGAGAAAAATCTAAAGCTGGGACCGCCATTCTCTAGGCTATCAAGGGTCTGTGAAAGTATGTCATATTCCTGACCGTTAATTGATGCGATAAAAGAACCTCCGAATGCTTGGGTTTGAAAATCACTCGTTCCAAGACCCAGTGTCAAATTTTTGACCGTACTATTTGCAGTGATAGCGGCAGAATAATCCAAGGTCGTCACGAGCGAAGAGAAAATTGCCTCGGATGAATTACAAAAACCATCACTGCTAGCATCAACACCATTTTTATCAGTGCAATAAATTTGATCTGTACCAGAGAAATCATCCGCTTCAGGAGTGAACGGATAGGTATGGAAGAAACGTCCATCGGCTATGGAAACTTCATTTTCTGCTAATCCTATTAATTCGGCACTGCTCGTAACTTCTGCTGGGTCATAGCAACCCATACCCAAACAGTCGCGATCGCCAAATTCCAACACGATTGCCTGCGCTTCTGGAGGTTGATATCCCCATGCTAAAAACGTAGCTAAACCTGCAACCGATAAACCTTTGGCAGATAAACCTAGAATATTCATGGTGTTTTCCACTGTGGAACGTCTCCAACATAATTAATGACTCTTACGTATATATCGTTGAGTTCACGAAAGGTTATGCAGTAGCAGGGCGATCGCCTATCGCAGAGAAGCAGCAGCAGCATTTGTAAGGTCTAGAATTTTTTGTTCTGTTAGGTCAAAATCTGTAGAAGTCTGTTGTAGCCACAGCAAATATTCGATATTGCCCGCAGGCCCTGTAATGGGCGACCAAGTTAAACCGTAAGGTTGCCAACCCAGTTTTTGCGCCACAGTCAATACATCAAAAATCGCTTGGGCTTGGGCTTGAGAATCACGCACTACGCCTTTTTTGCCAACCTGTTCACGTCCCACTTCAAACTGGGGTTTGACGAGTAATAAAACTTCGCGCGGCTCCACCAATAATGTCCACAAAGTTGGCAATACTTTTCGCAGAGAAATAAAGGACAAATCCATTACTCCCAAAGTTGGGCGATCGCCTTCTGCCACATCCGCATACAAATCTTCTGGGGTGAGATGGCGAAAATTAGTTCGTTCTCGCAATACTAATCGTGGATCTTGCCGAATTTTCCAGGCCACTTGTCCATAGCCCACATCAATGCCATAAACCTGCTTCGCGCCAGCCTGAAACAAACAATCAGTAAATCCACCGGTAGAAATACCGCCATCAAGGCAAATACGATCCTGCACTCTAATCCCAAAATGGGCGATCGCCTTGGCGAGTTTTTCACCGCCGCGAGATACAAAGGGTGGCTTAGCCTTAACCTCGATTTCTGCATCTATCGGCACTAAAGTACCCGGCTTATCAACTATTCTCTGCTTGACTTTCACCTCTCCGGCACGAATGAGGCGCTGTGCTAACTGTCGCGATTCACAGAGTTCGAGGTCTACAAGAAGAGTATCTAATCTTTGCTTAGCCAAAATGACAAACTTTAAAAGGTTTCGCCCATTAGTTTACCCCCTGCAATTCCTGCCCCATGTGGTGACCTGTCTCAGGCGCAACTCTAATCTTGCCTGTATCAATGCGGTGGGAGATAAATTCAAGAGTTGCCAACTCTACACTGGACAAGTTTCTTAGCCATAAAAGGTGTCTTAAACGGTAGGCTAGGTCAGAGGAAATAAAACCGGTAGTAACCGCTTCTTGGCAAATCTCGAGGACGTTCATCAAATCAAAAAAAGCAACAACGTAGCTTAGTTTATGGCGATCGCCAACTATTCTATGTGACACGACAAAGTCCCCTCGGTGAATTTTGTACCATCACCCCAGTGACAGCATAGAAACGATTTAGGTAGACATATCAACAGCAAGTGTGACAAACATCACTCGCCTTCTAAAAGCCGAAATCGGTACAATATTTTGGTGATTTTTTAAGGAGAGGGAGCAGCAAGGCACTATGGCGATCGCAATCGATTTTGGGACAAGTAATACTCTCGTAACCCGGTGGAATGCGGCAAAAAACGAGCCAGAAGTTCTCGCTTTAGATCGTCTTTCTCAAACCCTCGTTAATAATCCTCCCCTAATTCCTAGCCAGATTTATATTCAGGATGCTGCTGCTGGTGAAGTGGTCATTGGTCAAGCCGTCGGCGATCGCGGTTTGGACAACGCTTCAAACCAAAGACTCTATCGCAACTTTAAACGCGGTATTGGCACGACCACCCAAGGCTTTTTACCTGAGTTGGATGGGCATCAAATTAGCTTTGAGCAATTGGGAAATTGGTTTTTACAAGATATTTTCCAGCAGCTAGATCAACAAAATGAAACCTTAGATAGTCTTGTGATTACGGTTCCTGTGGACAGTTTTGAAGCCTATCGCAGTTGGTTAACAGACGTTTGTAAAACCCTCCCTGATGCCGAAAAAATTCAGCTCCTCGATGAACCAACCGCAGCAGCCCTCGGTTATGGTGCCTTAGAGGAAGATTTAAAACAGGTTTTAGTGGTGGATTTTGGTGGTGGAACCATTGATTTTTCTCTGGTAGAACTGAACCTCACCAAGGGTCAAAGCAAGCCGACAGGTTTCATTATGCGCTGGGCAAAGAAATCCTACGCGGATAGCGATACCCAAAAAGCTAAAACTGCAAAAGTTGTGGCAAAAGTTGGTAAAAATCTCGGTGGCTCTGACCTCGATAATTGGCTATTTGATTATTTTGAAAAACAACAAAGCTTGCCAAAAGACCCCCTCAGTTTGCGACTGATTGAACGTCTAAAAATTCAACTGTCTGAAAAAAACAAAGCCAACGAAGTCTATTACAACGCCGAAACCTTTGAAAGCATCGAGTTGAATCTCACACGGATAGAGTTTGAAGACATTCTCAAAGAACAAGGCTTGGTTGCCCAACTTGATGGACTAATGGAGCAGCTATTACAGCAGGCGCGGCGAAACGGTGTACGCAAGGATGATATTGAAGCAGTGCTCTTAGTCGGGGGTAGCAGCCAAATTCCAGTGGTACAAACTTGGGTCAGGTCTTATTTTCCCGACGACAAAATCAAAAAAGATAATCCTTTCGGGGCGATCGCCGCCGGGGCATTGCAGTTAGCTCAGGGTTTTGAGCTTAAAGATTTTCTCTATCACAGCTATGGCATCCGCTATTGGAACCGCCGTAATAAATGCCACGACTGGCATCCGATTATTCCCCAAGGGCAACCCTACCCCATGACGGAACCCATTGAACTTACCCTCGGTGCATCCACAGACCAACAGCCCAGCATCGAGTTAATTCTCGGTGAACTAGGCGAGCAAAGTACGGGTACAGAGATTTACTTTGACGGCGATCGCCTTGTGACAAAAACGTTGGGGCAAGGGCAAGCTAATGTAAAACCCCTCAATGATCGTGATGGTGCGCGCACGGTAGCCAAGCTTGATCCGGTCGGCTATCCGGGCAATGATCGCATTAAACTCCAATTTCTCGTGGACGGCGATCGGTGTTTGCGTGTGACCGTTGAGGATCTTTTACGGAATGTCACTCTGCTTGAAAATCAAAAAGTTGCCGAAATTAGTTAAAAGATCAAGGCGATCACAGTGACGAACACACAAAATCCATGTAGACAACGAACCTCATTAGCACCTTGACTAGATTCAAACTACCAAAAGCCTGATGACAAAAAGTACAATCACGAAAGAGGTGTCACCACACGAAAACTAAAAGAGCTAAGGCGAACGCCACGGGATGAATGATTGCGATTGCTAGGAGCAGATTCAAAACGAGCTGCTGAACGACAATACCCTGGGTAAGTGGCCCAAGATCCACCTCGTAGTATTTTCGAGGCATTTTTGCGATCTGCACCAAGCCATGCGGATCCATCTGTTGGCGCATCTTCATAGTTACTGTGATAATCATCTTCACACCACTCTAAAGCGTTGCCGTGCATGTCATAAAGACCGAAGTTGTTGGCAGGAAATGATGCAACTGGTGTTGTTTGCTGGCGATTTTCTCCTTCTACGCCTCGACCATAAGTATTAGCAGCACAGTAGTTAGCTAGCTCCGCAGATAAGGTCTCCCCAAAATGAAAAGGCTGGTATTGATCGTTATTCATTGCCTCAATGATTCTCGCTTCTCTTGATTGCGATAACTGATCTCTTGGTTCAGACAACTGATAGTTTGGATTCGGGAAATTAATGATAGTTGCTCTGCAAGCGCATTCCCACTCCGCCTCAGTTGGTAGTCGATATTTCCGTCCTGTTTTCTCGCTGAGTCTTGCACAAAATTCCTTTGCATCTAGCCATGACACCTTCTCTACTGGGCGATCACCGCCTTTGAAGTTTGATGGATCAGGATCTAGCTTTTGATTAATCTGGTCATAGCCCGCCACAATGCGCCACTGAACTTGGGTAATTTGGGTTTGTGCTATGCAAAACTCTGGCACGGTGACTAGATGCTGCGGTCTTTCTCTGGGTTGACTTTCTGCTTCTGTTTCTGGTGCGCCCATGATGAAACTGCCAGCCGGGATTTTCACCATTTTCAGATTTAGTCCATCCACTTTCTCGATGAAGCGTTCGGCTGTGGCTCGGCGTTTGCGGATGATGATTTTTGTTGGCATCTATCGCACAGATACATTCTGCTACTAGTTTATGAACAACATCCACTTTACGGGGAAACAACAACACGAAAACCAAAAGAGCTGTTAATAGCATTTCGAGAATTAAAGTGACGGAAGGTTGAGTTACAAGTACTTGAACCGTGCTTCCAAGAACCGCCTCGCAGAACTTTACCAGCTATTTCATTTGATTCATTTACCCATGCCGAGCCGTCTGTTGGTGCACTCTCATAGTTGTTGTGATAATCGTCTTCGCACCATTCCAGAACGTTGCCATGCATATCAAAAAGACCAAAATTATTCGCTATTTTGAAATAGCCTACTAAGGTTGTTTGCATACGCTGTTTACCTTTTGAACCTTTGCCATAAACTTCTGTTCCGTCATAGTTGGCATACTCAGCATTTATGGTTTCACCAAAATGGAAAGTGTAGTTATACTTTTCATTCCACTCTTCTTGAGTAATGATTTTCTCTGGTTGCGCGGATGGAAGAATTACACTGCGGCAAGCATATTCCCATTCGGCTTCTGTAGACAATCTATAAGGTTTCCCTGTAGCTTCTGATAGCTTTTGACAGAACTCTTTCGCTTTAAGCCATGAAACCTGTTCTACTGGACGTTGCAAAACATCTCCCGATTGTTCAAAGTCATAAGTGAAGTTCGAGGGATTTTCGCCCATGATTTTCTGGTATTGATCTTGGGTTATAGGACAACGTCCCATAAAAAAGCGAGATATGGTCACGAGATGTTGAGGAGATTCGCGCCGGAAATATTCTTGTTTGTATTCTTTTCTGAGTCGTTCGATTTCATCATCAGGAGTGCCCATCCAGAATTGTCCCGCTGGGATCTCGGTCATGGGGAGAGTCACGCCGTCGCCTAGGTCTTCGGTGAAACCACGAGCTTTTAAGATCTTTCTGCGTGTAGTAAGTTCTGGCATGACAGAGAAGGAATTCACTAGGGGGATACAACAACACGAAAACCGACAAAATTGCTGCGAATACCGCGGGGATTACAGTAGCGAAACGCAGAACGGCAATCTTCAGGTTCGTTCGTCCAAGCGCCGCCACGTATAACTTTGTCAGAATCTGAATTCAACTCATCTATCCATACCGAACCGTCTACTGGAGCATCTATATAAGTTTGGTGATAGTTGTCTTCGCACCATTCATAAACATTGCCATGTATATCGCACAGCCCAAAGTCATTAGCAACTTGGAAATGGTTGATCGGTGTGGTTTGTTCTTGATATTCACTTTCTTTGCCACGACCATAAACTCTCTTGTCATAATAGTTTGCGATATCTATGCTGATGGTTTCGCCAAAGTGAAAAGGCTGGTGATATTCGCGATTCCAAAGCTCTTGGGTGAGATCCCTCCTAGCCCCCATTGATAAGGGAGGAACTTGAATAGCCCGGCAGGCATATTCCCACTCAGCTTCTGTGGGTAGTCTGTAAGGTTTGTTGGTCTGCTCAGATAGCTTTTCACAAAACTCTTGCGTATCTAACCATGAGACATTTTCTACTGGTCTCTGGAGACGATCGCCACGACCTTCGATAAAGTCACCTTGAAAGTTTGAGGGATTTTCGCCACCCATTACGGCTAACCATTGAGCTTGCGTAATTGGGGATTTCCCCATGAAAAAACGAGGGACTTCAACTAAATGTTGAGGGGATTCGGCTCGCCACCATTTTTCATCATTGGGATAGGTTTTGATCAGTTTCTCGATTTCGTCATCAGGAGTTCCCATCCAGTATTCCCCTTCCGGAATCAGCATCATCTTTAGTCCAACATCATCGCCTAGCTTTTCGATGAAGTATTTAGCTGTGCCTTGGTATTTCTGGAGGGTTAGGGTTGCCATCGTTTTACCCTGAGTTTGATTTCTATTCTAAGGGCGATCACCGTTCTGATTGTGTTTAGGAAAAGGGGGAACGAGATTTACTCTTGATCGTCAATAATTTGTTTGGCAACCATTGCATATTGCTGAAATCTAGGAATTTCTTCAAAAGGCTGAAGAATATCAAATGCTTCGTGTGCGAAAGCTATAGATTTTTGGCGGTCACCAATCACTTTTTGATAAAAAACACTCAACTCAATCATAGTCATCGCTACATCGGGCAAATAAGACTGAGGATTACTCGCTGCTAATTGCCTTCTTATCTCTAAGGCTTCTTCGTATTCTTCTAATGCTGTTTCATATTCGTTTGATTCTCTGTGTAAATTCGCCAAATTGCTAAGGCTATCTGCCACATCGGTCAAATAAAACTGAGGATTACTTGCTGCTAATTGCCTTCTTATCTCTAAGGCTTCTTCGTATTCTCCCAATGCTGTTTCATATTCGTTTGATTCTCTGTGTAAATTCGCCAAATTGCTAAGGCTATCTGCCACATCGGGCAAATAAGACTGAGGATTACTCGCCGCTAATTGCTTCCTTAGCCCCAACAATTGCTCAGATATTTCTAAGGCTTCTTCGTATTCTCCTAATGCTATTTCGTATTCGTTTGATTCTCTGTGTAAATTCGCCAAATTACTAAGGCTATCTGCTACATCAGGTAGATATGACTGAGGATCATTTGCTGCTAATTGCCTTCTTATCTCTAGCGCTTCTTCATATTCTCCTAATGCTGTTTCATACTCGTTGAGATCTCTATGTAAATTCGCTAAATTGCTAAGGCTATCTGCTACACCAGACAGGTGAAGTTGAGGATTACTCACTGCTAATTGCCTTCTTATCTCTAGTGCTTCTTCATATAAAGGAAGTGCTTCTTTAAATTGATTATGTTCTTGGAGAAATTTGGCATATTCATGCAAAGACTCAGCCGTTCTGTTTGCTCTTAATGACTCTGCAAAATATTCACAGCACCGCTCAAACCAATCTGGTTCTTCATAAAAAGTTCCCCATAACCGCGCCTTAATAAGAAACTCATTACCGATTTGAGCTTTTGTTGCCTGTTCATACTGGAGTTGCTGTTCTCTATCGAGAAGTTTATTGAGGTCAGCATTAATTTCCTCAGTTTTAAGAATTGCATCTGCCTCCCGAAATTGACCCAGCTCAAAATACTCTTTTGCTTGTTGAAGACGTTCGGTGTTGATCTCAATTTTGGTAAAAGTTTCGTCTAACCGAAAGACAGCTTCCTTTAACTGTTCTAGTTGTTTAAGAAGTTGTTGCAGTTCTCTGTTCGCTTTGATGGCTTTTGCCATGTTGCCTCTAGCATGGAGAAATTCAAGATATTCCCGTTTCTCGTCGACGCGTTGCTTCAGATTCTGATAATCCAGCGAGTTGGTTAAAAAAGTCGCATTTTCAATATTTTTAATGTTGTAGGTCTTAAACGTTTCATTGATTTCTAAATCTGCTGCTTCAAACTCAAACCTCTCCCACTCAATAGGCGCAGCTTCTTCTAAAAATTCAATCACCTCAAACTCGTATACTTCATCAGCCCAATCCTCCACAAACTTCGCCACAGTAAAAGAATCATCCTGTAGCTCGATTCCCCAAGGCCGAAAATCCTCTTCATCTTTCTGGTCTAACTGATCCTGGATATCTGCAATAAGAGGTTCTAGACCTGCTGCCAACAGCAAATCTTCCTGTTCCGTCAAAAAAGAAGCTATTTGCTCCCGTATATGACCATCCGACTTTGCAATTTCCTCTTCAATTCTTTGCCGCAAACGCGCCACATCTTCACGATTCGCATAAGCTAGAGCAACCCACTCCAGCTCAACAGGATTCCCCAAATCATTTGCTGTTCCCTGCATCTGTACCCGCAGATATTCCGCCATAAAATCAGCAAGTTCTGTCAGACGTGTCTCCCCAAACCGTCGATCAGTCGCCAAACGTCGTAACAACAAATCCCGAACTACTGGATCCATTTCAAAAAGCTCATTACCCACCACACCGCAGAGAGGCGACATCAGCACATCAGCAACCCCCAACCATGACGTTTCCATGAGAAAACTTTCACGCAAACAATAAAGTAAGTCCGGTGTAACTGCCAGAGGAAAAGCAGCATGACAGGCTAAGTCCAAAGCATCTCGACCATAAAGTTGCCCAAAGCGAATAACTCGTTGCTTTGCCTGTTCTAGCTTCATCCCCTGCCCCCTTTTACCGCTCGGACAGCCTGCTGAATACCATCCGCTGGCAACTCAAACATTCGACCATTGAGAAGAAACTGATCGATCGCCGCAGCCGTTGTACCTTGCCATCGCTCGGCTGGGAGAGGATTAACCCATGCAATGCCACTCACCTGTGACTGCATACGAGTGAAGAATGTTTGGGTCATTTCCAGACGCTCAGGATTAAAACCACCCCGCATTGCCCCAGCATCACTCACGATCACCAAGACCGTCTGCGTTCCCCTGAGAGGAAGTTCATCAAGATACAAAACCTCTGTCCCTTTGGCCTGACAATAAACAAAATCTCCCGGACAGTTGCGGAAATAGTACCGATAAACCCGATGAAATTTTTCCGGCTCAATCGTCCGAAATAGCTCATCAATCACTGGACGAAAAGGAACCATCGATCCCTCGCGATCTTCCAGAAAAACAATATCCGTTTGATTAACCCGAGACTTTTTCCAGACAGGCTTAAAAAGAAAGCCCTGTTGAATAGCTCGATCAATGGTGGGTTTGATATCAATCTCAGAACTTTGGCCGAGTCGCTGAGGACGACTGAGTTTGCGCCAACTGTGTCGAGTCGGACGCTCCTCAAACGGAAAATCACTAGCCTTCAGCACATATTTCCCTGAGCGTTCTAGAGGTTCCAAGGTCGATCTCTTTTCAAATGCAGTAGCAACTTTTGGAGGAAGTTTAGGCGGCCTTGTCGGAAGATTTTGGGATTGAGTTAGAGAGGGTTTTGGCTCTGGTTTTTCAATTATTTCGACGCTAGTTTGTTGATCTATTTTCGGCTCAGAATTTTGGTTCGATTGATTGTCTTGAGTCTGTGATGAAACTGACGCTTGAGAATCTTCTGTAGTGTCTTTTAGAGGAGTAGTGTGGCGGTGTATAAAATCAGCAAAAACTTGCTCAAAAACCCTATCTTCACGACTATGATGAGCTTTCAGCCAGAGCAAACGACAGGTCTCTTTAAGATCATCAACACCAGCACAACCAAAACCTTGCTCTATTGCTTCCATCAGCATATGAAACTGATCTATCTGTAACGATAGAGGCTCTCTCAACTCATAAAACAGTTCTGCTAGTGGAAGACTGGTGGTCATGACTGATCTTCTTCCGAGGGATCAGATGGTTTCACATAAACTCGCTCTACATCTATTTGAGATTTCAGCAAAATGCCTAACTGAGCCGAATCGGACATAAGATTTTCTATCTCTGTAAGAGCTTCATCCTCATCTTTAGCCGTTAAGATCCGCATCCAATCTACCAGCTCACTCGTACTGGATTGTTTGCGACTACTGCGTCCCGCCGTCTTTTTGCGAACATCAAGAAATTTGGTGACGGCCACTTCAAATAATTCTTTGCGGCTCTGTTCTGGGAAATGAGCTGCGAGGATTTCTTGCAATCGATCTTTATCTGGAAAATCAACATAGTAGAAAATGCAGCGGCGTAAAAATGCTTCTGGTAGCTCTTTCTCCGAGTTGCTTGTCACAATCACAATTGGGGGC
>CAZXBK010000095.1:0-5882 GCA_964638765.1 uncultured Synechococcus sp.
CCTCCCTTTGGAAGGGAGGCAATGGGTGACTAAAGTTATTGGTTATTTTGAGATTGGTATTGTGCCAGATATTGCCCATACGATTAAAAAGCTCAAGTCCACCACATTTACAAAGGGGGATTTCACACATCAGGCTGCATCAGTGAATTTAGAGAACAGGAGTTTTTTTGATGGCGTCTCATTTTAATTTTGAGCCAGCAGCACGGGATAAAGATGTTTTAGCAGAGCTGGAAAAGTGGAATAAAGATGTGTCGGAAGTGAACCGCAACATTAAATATTCCAAAATGATTTGTGGGGCTTTCAACTTTTTCAGAGGGACAAATCATCTTTTTTGGCGGGACTTTGCCAACCATCCAGCCCTCGCAGAATTTAGTAATGCAGAAACCCAAGTCTGGATTCAAGGGGATCTCCATGCTGAAAACTACGGTAGCTTTCACAATGACGAAGGGCACATTGTCTACGACCTTAACGACTTTGATGAATGTGTAATTACTGATTATCAATATGATCTCTGGCGCATGGCAACCAGCTTGATTCTCGTGGCAGAACAACATGAGTACAAGCCGAAAAAGCAAGACGAATTTATCGAAAAATTTTGCGAGGGATATTTAGAGGCGATCGCCACCTATGCCGAAGACCCCAATAAAATCCGGGTAGAGTTCACCACAAAAAACACCTACGGCAAACTAGATGATTTTCTGGAGGATGTGGAAGAAAGTGAGAGCCGCGAAAAGATGCTCGATAAGTGGACTACTACCAAAAAAGGCGATCGCTACTATGACCTCAGCCTAGAAAAACTCGAAAAAGTTGACAAGAAAACCTACAAGGCGATCGTAGATTTGATGCCAGAATACGGCAACACTCTCACGGGTGAACTGGCCTACGATCCCAAATATTTCCACGTGAAAGATATTGCTAAACGCCTTCTTGCTGGCACGGGTTCCCTCGGCACAGATCGCTACTATGTCGTGATCGAAGGGGACAAAGATCACCATGATTACGATTGCATTCTGGACTTAAAAGCCCAAGGAAAACCCACCCCTTATTTCTATCTTGGCGAAGAATTTCAAAAAGCCTACGACGCAGAATTTGAAAATGATGCAGAACGCCATGCGATCGCCTACAAAGCTTTGATTCGTAATACAGACAATCATCTTGGTTGGCTTGAACTTAGAGGACAATCCTACTCAGTCCGGGAGCGATCGCCTTATAAAGAAGCCTTTCCGCTGGATGAACTGGATAAAGCAAAACGCTTCGAGAAGATGGCAGAACAATGGGGCAAAATCCTTGCCACAGCTCATAGTCGTGCCGCAGAAACAATGCTCACCCAAACAGCTCTAACCTTCGCCAAAAACGTAGATAAATTGGCTGGCAAAAAAGCCAATGAGTTTATCGAGCAAATTCAAAAAGTCGCCAAAACCTACGCCGCTCAGGTAGACCTCGACTACCAAGCCTTTAAAACAGCCAACCCAGACGTCGAATGTTTCGAATAATTTAACCCAAAAAATTGCGTGTTATAATAGTAAGTCCAATGCATGGGGCCGCAACGGTTTCGACAGGTTGGCGAAAGCTTCCACTGTGATGCAAGTCAAGAGTGAATCTCCTCTTGTAAATCAAAGATTCAAACAAATAGTAACTGCGAACAACATCGTTCCTTTCGCTCGCAAGGCTGCAGCTGTAGCCTAATAAGAATTACCTTAACTTAGGTTCGAGCATTCATAATTCGACTCCGTTAAGGATTATGACTTTACCCCCAACGGATGCTCTCTAGGAATACATCTGGTTTGCACTAGAGCTAAGACTAGACCAGAGATTCTTGGCGACTCGGAATAAGCAGTCGTTCCTGTTCTGAGGATTAGAAGGACTAAACTTGTGAATGAGCTAGGGGTGAATACCCAGTTTGGACAGCAGTTCGACTCTGCTCGGCTCCACTACCTCCAACAAAAATAGTTACTATCAAAAACCCTTGATCAACAAGATTGATCAAGGGTTTTTCACAGCTGATTAATTATTCGAGAACAATCAAAATATCGGGCTTCATTTGTGGGAAAAAAAGTAGGCGATCGCCTACTTTCTATGATTTTCAAAGCGAACTTTTCTAGACAATATCTTCAGCAGGAGACAGCATCTTTTCAATTTCATGTCTTTGCTCAGCATTGCGTAGAAAATATCCACTCATAATGGCAGAGCCAAGTAAACGCCCTAGATTTTCGCGGTTCATTGTGACCGAAACATTAATGCCTTCACCAGACAAAGCACCAAGTAGGCCGATAATCTGGCGTTCCATCACTTGCTGCACTTCATCGGATTGAGGTTGCGACATTTGAGCGACCATTTCTGGATTTAAAGACTGCACATATTGCCACAAGTCATCCTTCGCCTCTACCTGTGTATTGCCTAAAAGATTGTCAAAACGTTGAGCTTCGTTATTCACCAGTCTTACCTCTTGATGGCTAATCAGCAATCTTTTCTATCGCTGAATTTTTGGTATTTAAAGTATTCGTTAATGACAATGTAACAAGCTTTTACAGCACAAAGGGGGTGCGTAACCGAACCCCCTAAGTCGCATTTTTACGGTGATTTTTTCAGGAACCTAGCTCGCTAGATACTCTGTAACCTCAGACTTGCGCTTACGCAATTTAGAAAGAGCTTCGCGCTCAATTTGACGTACTCGTTCACGGCTAATGCTTAGGTGCTCACCGATTTTTGCGAGGGTATGGGGCTGACCATTGTTCAGACCAAAGCGCAAAGTTAAAACTTCCTGTTGCTGGTCGGTCAAGTCGCCAATCATACGGTGCAAATCACGCTTGAGAGCGGCGCTAGTGGCGTAGTCATCAGGCGTTGTACCGTGATCTTCTAGCAGCTCAATGAGCTCTGTATCGTTGTTATCACCAACTTTTAGATCAAGGGATAGAGGTTGACGAGACTTCTCAAGATAGTCACGCACTTGCTTGGCAGTCAAACCGAGCTCTTCTGCCAACTCAGGAATTGTTGCTGAGCGACCATTTTTCTGGGCAAGTTGACGCTGAGCCTTTTTAATTTTGTTAAGCTTCTCAGTGATGTGGATCGGCAAGCGAATGGTACGACTCTTTTCGGCGATCGCCCGTGTAATTGCCTGACGAATCCACCAGTAAGCATAGGTCGAGAAACGATAACCTTTTGTGGGGTCAAATTTTTCAACACCGCGCTGCATACCGATTGTGCCCTCTTGGATCAAATCTAAAAGATCCATATTGCGCTTGATATATTTCTTTGCGACAGACACAACCAGACGGAGATTCGCCTCCACCATCTTCTGCTTAGCCTGTGCTCCAAGACGCATCCGTTTTTTCAACTCTTTCTGAGTAATCTTGGCCGCTTTTGCCCACTCTTTTAATGTTGGCTCAGATTCTTTATGCTCTGCCAACTCTTCTTTGAGCTTTTCAAGGGTAACCATCTGCTGCACACGGCGAGAATACACAACTTCTTCTTCGTGGGTGAGCAATGGTACACGACCAATCTCTTTCAGGTAAGTACGAACTGGGTCTGAGGAATGCTTGGCAGTTTTCATAGGTCAACTCGTCTGTATAGAGAAATCAAAAAAAGACAATAAAAATCCGTCCCTGTACTAAATCGTTCAGAGCAAAAGGAGGATGAGTTGTCCACAATAAGTAAGGAATACAGCTAGCACAGCAACGTGTCGCACTGCATGCAAGTATTTAACTTAGAGTTTTTATTATTTATGAACTTATATTAGCAAAATATTAGAGTTCTGTTAAGTTTTTTTAACTAAAATAAATTTTCTCAGAAAACTGGCGGAGCTAAAGACGAAATATGCGTTAAATTCCTATGCCCCAAGGCTTACATCTCTAAGCTTTGTTCTGTTTTCTGTTCCTTTGGAGGGATAAAGTCTGGATTCCGCTTGGAAAATCCCCAGATGAACATCCCGAAAATGAGAGAAATCATTAACCACTCTGGGACAAGTAGCTCAGGGAAAACCGCTTTCAGGAGTAATCGCACACCGACAAAACCAACGGTCACGAAGCCAGCGTCTTCGAGGTGAGTGAATTCGTCAAGCCAGCGGATAAAGAGTCCAGCGAGAAATCGTAAGGTAATGACGCCAATGGTGCCGCCGATAATGATTAGCCATGTGTCTTCGGCAACGGCGATCGCCGTAGTGACGCTATCGAGGGAAAAGGCAAGGTCGGTAACCGCAATCATCGGTATGGCTTGCCACAGAGATGAAAATTCTAGATTACGCTCGTGCCCCTGCTCATCTTCGCTGGAGGTAAAGTAGCGAAAGACTAGCCACAGTAAATAAGCTGCACCAAGTAATTCCACCTGCCAGAAATCAATCACCCAAGTTGCAGTGAAAATGAGTGTAATGCGCAGGACGTAGGCGGCAACCAAACCAATATTTAAGGCTCGTCTTTGTTGCTCAGGGGTCTTCAATCCTTGGGCGATCGCCGCCAGGGCAATGGCATTATCCGCAGACAGAACAGCTTCTAGGGCAACAAGAATGACTAATAATAAAGACGTTTCTAAGCTGAAATGAAACTGGGGATGGAGGATTTGATCGAACATAAGTAGATAAATCGCAGTAGGAACAACGAAACAAAACAGCAGGCAAATACTAATAATTGTAAACAAACCTTAGAATGAATGGCTGCTGTCACCCGTCAGGTCATCATATCGATCAAAGCATTGCTAGCACTTCCGTATGTTGCGTCTTGTTACAAAACCTTGGGCTAAATCGCGATAATGCCGCAAATTAAGGAATAAATTCTTTATTTATCTATTTTGGAGTTTTAAACAATGGGAATTTCCGATACCCAAGTCTTTGTTGCTCTCGTAATCGCCCTCGTTCCCGGTATCTTGGCTTTCCGCCTCTCTACAGAGCTTTACAAGTAGACTTTTGCCAACTTGGCGCATAAAAAACACGTAAAAAATAAATCTTTTACGCACTTAATTTCATTATTCTGGGTTCCATCGAGGAACCCTTTTTTGATCTTAGGTGGGAGATCAATTAGATAAACACCGGAATATGCAACTCTAGGCTTCGCCGTTGTATTTCACTAGGACGCCGGGAGATTGCTGAATGGGCAAAACATCAAGGGTATTACTCTCAGCACAGTAAATAATGTCTTTCTCTTTGTTTAAACCCAACAGCCGCTGACCATGACTGGCAAGCTTGAGTAAGCCAACAAGATTATCTTCCCATTGGCGATACAAGGCGATCGCCCCTAATACTTCATCATTACCGAGGGCTGCTGGATCTTCGCCCCACAAGGCTGCGGCGATCGCCCCGGCGCAAACCGTATCTTCAAGGGAATAATCTCCCTGCCAACCGGAACCCACAAACCAAACTGTTTCAGGCTGTTTCGCTTTTAAATACTCAATGACAGATGCCACATTAATCTGAGCCGCAGTTAGAACCGTTTTTGCCTGTTCTACACGCTTTAGTGCCCTTGTACCGTTTGTTGTTGTTAGAAACAGGCGCTTACCTTCTACAACATCCGGTGTGCAATTCAGAGGCGAATTTCCTACATCAAAGCCTTCTACCTGTTTACCGCCCCGCTCCCCAGCTCTTAAACGTTTCGCTTCTGGCCAAGCATCGCTTGTTTTAAACAGTAGGTCAACATCAGCGAAGGCTTGTACTGCTTCAGCCCCTGCATGGAGTGCCGTCGCAATAGTTGTCGTGGCTCGCAAGACATCAATAACAACAGCACAATCAGGTAGTTGCTCGGCAGGAGCTGCTTCAGGAGTGTGATAAACGAAAAGCTTCACGCGCTATATCCAAACGAAGAGTCTTGATTAGAGTAGCAAATAACTACATACGTGATACAGATCACTTTTTCTTGTGATCATTTCAATTATCATGTTTAATCTGATAATTGGAACAA
>CAZXBK010000095.1:5892-17718 GCA_964638765.1 uncultured Synechococcus sp.
GGCTTTGGTTTTGCGCGGGATAGGAGAAATTCTGGACATCTGGCTCTTGTGTGTCCATTATGAAAATTTTTGAGGCACATTCATGGTTATGAGCAATACGTTTCATCAGACATCTGCGGCAAATATCGTTCATCTTCCCAGCCCTTTGGCACTACCACCCCATGTTTCGATCTACTCTACCGCCGAGTCGTAACTCCACCATTAATACGCCCCAGAGCCGGCGATCGCCTATTGGTTTCGGATTAGATAGGGGCTTTGACGAAGATAGTTTCCCCATTGACCTGATTCGCTTTAGTATTCGGGCAGAGAAGCGCAAAAAGAAGACATATCATACTCCCCAGGCGAGCTACATTTACCAGCATGCTGCACCATTAATCAGTATCAATCACCGTGATGTCGCTACTTTAGATGAGTTATTTTTGCGGGATGACATCACCGAAATCGCTGATGATATTAATGTTGTTTTAGAAAAATTCTTACCGGCGCCCTGCTGGGAGGATGACCCCTTTGAGGTTGTAAAGATTTTGATTGAGACAAAAAATCGACCGAAATAAATTGTTTACCATAAGCCAAGGTGGCAATAGCGAATGCGGCGATGGAATCAGGGCTGGTTTTAAATGAGCGTTATCGATTAGTGACCCAGATGGGTCGAAATGCTGGTCGGCAAACGTGGCTAGCAACGGATTTAAACTCGCCCCAACAGGAGTCCGTCACGATCAAGCTCCTCACCTTTGGCGGCGATGTGGAGTGGCAGGATCTCAAACTATTTGAACGGGAAGCCCAGACTTTAAATCAGCTTCAGCACCCATTTATTCCACAATATCGGGATTATTTTGCCATTGACGATCGCCACCTGTGGTTTGGATTGGTGCAGGAATACATTCCGGGTCATTCATTAAAAGAACTTTTAGAGCAAGGTCGTAAATTTACCCACACTGAGATTGAGGTGATCGCCCGTCAAATTCTCGAAATTTTGCACTACTTACACCGCCTTAACCCTCAAATTTTGCACCGCGATATCAAGCCGAGCAATCTGATTCAAGGGGAAGACGGGCACATCTATCTCGTTGATTTCGGGGCAGTGCAAGATAAGGCTGTTGCGGAGGGTTCTACATTTACGGTGATTGGCACCTACGGTTATTGTCCCCTAGAGCAATTTGGCGGTAAGGCTTGTGCTGCATCGGATCTGTATGCCCTCGGTGCAACTCTGATTCATTTACTGACGGGGGTTAGTCCTGCCGATTTACCCACAGAAAATTTGCGGCTAAACTTCCGGTCGCTAGTGACTGCTGATGTTTATTTTGTGAATTGGCTCGAAAAATTGGTTGAACCAGCCCTTGAAAATCGTCTCAGCTCCGTAGGTGAGGCTCTAGATTATCTCGATCAACCGCCGCTTCCCAGCGTGACCCACCAAGGCAAACTGCGGATTCGTCAGCCGTGGCAGAGCTACGTGGTTCTAAAGTCTTTCCGCGATCGCCTTGAGGTTTCGATTCCTCGCCGTCGTTTTCAGACATTTACGGATTACCTACACGGACTTCACTTAGCGGCGTACACAAGCGTTTTATTTGTTCTGCTGTTAATTAATCCTGAGCTGCTCATATCAGGAATTCTTTTGTGGGGACTGTGGGGGACGGGGGCTTGGCGATCGCTGACCTATTTATTTCGAGAAACCCAGATTTTGTTTAATCGCAAAACATTTCTCATTACAAAAAATATTTGGGGACTAAAGTTTTTTGCGTCCAAGGGAGTCACCGCAAAGGTGCAGGATGTCTCTATTGCCCATAATGCCTCCTTCGGTTGGACAAACAGTGTTTACCATCCCAGCACAATTATCATGACCTGCGAGCCGTTATTAACCAAGAAACGTTACGACCGTCGCATGTTTGGTGAAGGACTAGAGGAAGATGAGTTAATTTGGCTTGCCCAAGAGATCCGCCGTTGGCTCTTTGACTACGAACCCGGCGATCGCCAATCTGATTCCCAAAAGTTTCGATGACAGAACTAAGACATGCAGATTACTTGGATGTCATTGTCCAGACCCCATCCCAATCATCACTGGGCGGGTGGGCAAAGAAATACTGACAGCGCTGCATGTGCAACTTCGCCGATTTGTCGTGGCTTTCCACCTCTAAAACCCGCGCAAATTGCGTTAATGCCCGAGCAAACTGACGATTGATGTAATATTCCCTCGCCTTTTCATATAACTCTTTAACCTGTTCCTGTTGGAAAGAAATGGGTTCTGAGGCCAAACCAACCAGCTCATAAATCGAGACGGGCTTCTTTTTTCCTTTCACGATGATGCGATCCAATTCCCGCACAATCAACTTATCAGGGCAATAATTGTAAGTATTTTCGCTAATGATGATGTCAGTACCATATTGCTTACTGGCCCCTTCCAGACGAGAGCTGAGGTTGACACCATCTCCGATCGCCGTAAACTCCATCCGTTTACTGGAGCCGATATTGCCGCTAATCACTAAATCAGAATTAATACCGATGCCGATACGAATTTGTTCTTTATTCTCCTTGGCACGGCGCGCATTAAAGTCCGCTAAACGATGGCGCATTTCCACTGCTGTTTGCAGAGATTCCCAAGCGTGCTCTTCGAGAGGCAAAGGCGAACCGAAGACCGCCATAATCGCATCACCGATGTACTTATCTAGTGTGCCTTTGTGCCTAAAGACCGCCTCCACCATCGTTTCAAAGTACTCATTGAGCATACTGACTACTTCTTCTGCTTCAAGCTTCTCTGTCAGGCTCGTGTAGCTGCGAATATCAGAGAATAAAACGCTGACTTCCTTGCGATCGCCGCCAAGCTCGACACTGCCACTTTCAAGGAGCTGCTCCGCCAAATCTTGGGTCATGTAGCGATACATCGTGCTCTTAAGACGCTTCTCATCGCTAATGTCGTCCATTACGACTAATGCACCGTAAACATTGGTTGGGTCAGCCGCATTACTAATGGAGTTAATCGATAAATTAACGCTGTGCTCTTCACCGGCAGAGGACAGGAGAGGCTGGTCGGGATAATACTGTTCGCGGTCTTTCGCAAGATCCTTAGGGGCAAGGGCACGCTCTAACCATTCCGAGAAATCACCTTTTTTGGCGACGTCAGCTTTGTCGGTAATGTCGGCAGTTTTGATCTCCACCAATTCGCCCATCTGTTTTCCCTCAAGGGGATCATCCGCATCGAAGCCTAGGAGCTCTTTTGCCTTTTCGTTGGCCGCAATAATAATGCCGTGACGGTCTGTGGAAATAACGCCATTGGTGAGACTGCGCAAAATATCGCGCTGCATCTGCTCCTGTTGCTTTACTTGGGCAAAGAGCTTCGCATTCTGGAGTGCCACACCAGCCTGAATATTAAAAGCTCGCATGAACTCTTGGTCACCGCGATTAAAGCTCGCACGCCACTGCTCCGGTGGGTGAGGCCAGTTCTCTGGGTTGTAAGGCGGAAATTCACCTTGCTTTTCTTTGTTGACCAGTTGGGTGACGCCAATCAACTCACCGTCAGAGTTAAAGACGGGCATACAGAGCAAACTACAGGTTCTAAAATTTGTGGTTTGGTCAATATTTTGGGAGTTCGTCGAGTCTTCGTCGTCGTATAGGTCGAAGCCAATATTAAGGGTGTAGCCATCTTTTGGGCGATCGCTGACAAGATTCCTTGCGGCTACTTTGCCGACATAGCCCACACCAACCGGGACGCGCAATTCTTTGATTTCGTCGCCAATGGGAATCTTTGTCCATAGGTCATTACGGTCGTGGTCAATGAGCCAAAGGGTACTGCGGGCGGCATTCATTAGTTTCTTTGCCGCATCCATCACCGTATTTAGGGTCGTATCAAGGTCGAGGTTACCCTTACTCAGAGAATTCGTCGCATCAATGAGCGCCTGGGCAGCTCTCTGCCGCTGCGTTGCCTTGTAAAAAGACCGAGAAGATTCAAGGATCAGACGAATTGATGGCGCAAACTCTTCAAACAGCGCAATATCTTGATCGGTAAAGCCTTCGTGGGAAATGCGTTTTTCTAGGGGAGCACTCGGATCGTGGGGTGATTTAACTTTATTGATCAGCTGTACAACGGCAACTAGTTCGCCTTCGTCATTAACGAGAGGCAACGCCAACATCGTGTAAGTTCGGTAGTGGTTGCGCTTATCAAATTCCTTCGCCGCAGTGGAGCGGGGATCATCGTAGAAATCATAGGGAATGTTAACGACTTTTTGAGAGCTTGCAGCTTCGCCAGCAATACCTTTATCTGCTGGGATCCTTATTTCTAGGGGCTTTCCTGTGTCATCCTTCGCAACAATTGACCACAGTTGATGTTGCTCTTCGTCTAATAAAAAGATAGAGGTACGATCTGCTGACAACAATTCCCCGGTTTTCTGGGTAATCGACTGCAACATGTCATTGAGGATTGCCTCAAAACCCTGACTGTCCAGGACATCATCGAGCATCCCCAAAGTCTGGTGAAAAACTTCGAGCTTTTGCTCTACGCCATGAACCACTTCCCGGAAGCTATCTTGGTTTAGCGGTGCTAGGAATGCGGAGAAATTACCTCGTGTTGCAACGAGAGCACTGCCGGGTTGGTCATTGTTTGCCTCGGGCGTTGTGGGGTTGTCGCCCTCCGGTACGATGTCAATGGTAGTTTGCGGGTAAGGGGATGTCGTCATGTCCCGTTCTCACGTAGTTGATGGTTAGATGGCAGGTGGTGGTGTTATACCGCTAAATTAACTGATCTTCTGCCATAACAGTGTAATGCTTTGGCAAAATATGAGCATTGACTGATAAGAACATTGTGAAGCTAATGGTTGTTGGGTGTTTGGATGGTGATTTGAATATCTAGTTTATTGGGATTTTAAATCTACAGCGCTTGGGGTCACCCTGCATAGGATCATTCGGCTGAATTTGAGGTAAATGTAGTTTAAACAGATTATTTTTTGTTGTCTGAATATTTGGCGACAGTTCTGGTGAGGATGATTTGCGGAATTGGAAATCTCCTCGGTGAAGTTATGGGTGTTGTTTGATTTTTTAGCGGGGAAAGCCTAATGTCTGAAGCTTTTAAGGATTTTCTGAATTATTTCGGGTCGGATCAAGAACGTTATGGATGGCAGCTAAAGGACGGGGCGATCGCCGTTGATTTTGATGTAGAGCAAGTGTCGATGACAGAGGCTGAAGAGTTAGATCTGCAAAATCGTTCCCAACGTTTTTTTGACAGTTTAGATAGTTTATTGACTGATGCCGCGACCACAACGCAGACAACTTTGCTGAAACGTTTGGATAGTTTATTGCCTCGTCAGCAGTGCCTAGATATTCTTAAGATTTGTCAAGAGAAACGTGATTTGGTGAAAGATTATCGGGAACAGCTAAGCTCGGCGATCGCCGAGCTTTTACCCCAGTGGCACGATGAGGATCGCACAATTTTAATGCGTTCCTATGCCGGAGCATTTCGTAGCGGCTCTAGCGCTGAGCAATCATTATTCAAGTCTGAAAAGGCTTGGGAACAGATGTCTTCTGTGGAGCAGGCGCAATATTTGGTGGCGATCGCCGATTTTGTTTTGACAGAGCTGAATAGTGCAGAGACTGGAGATGACAATATTTAAACGTGGCGTTGTCAATGGCGGCGCAGGCGCCAGCCCCCTAGAAATGAACTGGGATACGGTCAAAACTAAAGTAATTTAACAACTCCTCTAGGCTCGTTTCTGGGCTTGTGGGAGTTGTGTCTTTTAGTTCGTTGAGAGTACGTTGATTGGCGTAGGTAAAGACTTCATTCTGAAGTGTGATGAGGGCTTGGGCTGGCAGGTCTCGGGTTTCAAAGGGCAAACGGTTAATGCGGCCTGTGGCAAAGCCAATTTGGAAACGGGCACGACCGAGTAAAGTTTCCCGCAGGGCAATTTTTGTGTCGTGGGGATATTGCTCTAGTTCTTGGGGGTGGAGCACTAGGGGCACAAAGTCGAGATTTTCTTCGAGGAAAATTTCCCGCCCCTCTTGGCGAAAGGCATCAATACCTTCAATGGCTAACGCGCCAATATCAGCTAGAGCAAGGATAATCGCCACATTAGATTTTTCGTCGTCAGTGTAGAGATAGGGCTGGAAAATCGCGCGATCACTAGGGTCAAAGTCACAAATTGTCGCGGCGATCGCCTCTCGCAACACTTCACAATCGGCATCGGAAAATTGCAAATCAGGCTTGTCTGGCTGTTGCTCTGCGAGATCGGCGTTTAGTTCGGCGATCGCCTCTAATAATTTATTGACAGTGGCGTATTCACTGACCCCCTGTTCACGGCGGCGGGCAGTCCAAGGTTGGGCGGGTAGAAAGTCCTGCACCATATCGTGGGCAACAGCAGCAAGGCTCAAGAGATCACGCATTCGCTCCAGATCGAGGGGGTCATGGAGTTGATTTAGCTCCGCTTGCCAGTGGGGACGTACCGCATCAAAAATTAATTCTGCTCGCTCTCGTACTCCTTGGACATGGGCAAAGTTGTGAAAGTACAAGAGCTTATCGGCGGTTTCCTGCTCCATTTGGTGGCGAACATAGCCCATCATCAATTCCACAGAATCTTTGAAACACTGGGGCGATCGCTGAATTTTCAAATGGGTCATGGTTATGTCACCAAAAAAGTTACGACGTGAGGCGAAGGGAAAATTTAAAGTGGTATTGCCACTAATTTTATTAATCTCTAGGATCTTTGCCACTGTCCCCAAATGGCAAGGGTAATACCGGGTCTTTGTATATTCACAAACATTGTTTTGCCATCTGGAGAAAAACACACACCCGCGAGTTCGCTGTCATTGAGTGCGTTACGCCCAAATTTATAGGGCTCCCCGGCAGGGGTAACGCCGTACAGATATTGGGAACCAGCTCCGTCTTCACACACCATTAGATCACCAAAGGGCGCCATTGTCAGGTTATCGGGGTAGTCAAAAATGCTCCCCTTCACGGATTCGAGGAAAAGGCGTAATTCATTTGTGGCGGGCTCATAGCTAAAGATTTGTCCGCGATTGCGATCGCCGCCGCTGGTACAAGTCCAATACACTTTGCCTTGCCCGTAAACCATGCCTTCGCCCCGTTTAAAGATTGCTGCACCTTTTGCTTGGGCTTCGTAGCGGAGAGTATCGTCTTCTGGGTCAATATTTTCGAGGGGAATCCATTCCACTGTGAAGGGCTGGTTTTGGGGAAAAGATTTTGTCGTATCTGCGGTCGGTTTGCCGATGATCGCCAAAGCTTCGAGGGAACCACCCGCGGCTAGATTTTGACACTTGTTTGGACGAAAACGGTAAATACAGCTATCGTTACGGTCTTCGGTTTGATAAACAAAGCCTGTGGCCGGATCGACGGCGATCGCCTCGTGGTTAAATCTGCCCATTGCCTTCAGCGGCACAGGAGTCATCAAACCACTGGGAGAAACCTCGAAGTTATAGCCATGCTTACGACGTAGCGAAGCGTTTATTTTTGGTGTTGTAATATCCTCTTCACAGCTTACCCAAGTGCCCCAAGGTGTTGCGCCACCGGCACAGTTACGAATAGTGCCCGCCAAGGAAATATAGTGCTGTTCGACTTCCCGCTGTTTGTTTAAAACGAGGGTTGTGGTGCCGCCTGTTGCCCGCTCATCGTAGTGGTATTCGGCAGCAGCGATCGCCCCCGGCGTTTGTCCTAAACCGACTTCATGGTTACAAATTAGAGCTGTTTTACCACCCGCCACAGGAAATGCCGCCATGCCATCCGGTGCAAGGGGGACTTTGCCACCATCCGTTAAATTACCGCCACTGTAGGCAAGAACTTTATATTCAAAGCCTTCGGGGAGATCGAAAATACCCAGTGGGTCGGGAAGTAATGCTCCAAAACGATTTGGGTTGGAAGTCGGGACTCCAGCCTGAACGCGACTGTAGTAATTTTCCAGAGGCGATAGCATCGTTGTGCCAACCGCACTTGCACCCAGCAGCGTTAAAAAATTTCGGCGAGAAAGAGACACAAACTTACACAGAATTGGTTGGACAACAATATCTTAACCAGATCCTAGGGTTCTGGTTTCACTCAGGACATTTATCCGGCGATCGCCATAAAATCAAAATCCCCAATTTCTTTGTTTATAGGGCAATAAAATTTAAAGTTTTGCCACAGAAATCAGGGATTTAAATAGTTGTTTTAGAGAGCGCCAGCCGCAGTCTTATCAATCACACCAAAACCGAGGTGAGACGTAATGTTCATTGCCTGAATCACAGCTTCACTTTCAGGCCCTTTAAGGTAATCGATTACAGTAACCGCACAGTTACCTTGTTTCACAGCCCAAATATCCTTTGGCTGAAGACCCATCAAACGACAAAGAATCACTTTATTAATGGCATCGTGGGCAACAACAATACCAACCTGATTGGGTTTACTTGAATATTTAGCAACGATTTCATCCCAAGCAGTATTGGCACGATCCCAAACGCCCTGAATGTTTTCACCCTCAGGCATTTGCACAGTTTCAGGAGTTGTTTGCCATTCTTCGAGCATCCCCGGAAAACCTGCTTCAATTTCAGCTTCTAGCTTACCTTCCCACAGACCATGACCAATTTCGATCAACTCATCATGGGTATCGAGGGGAATACCAGTGTGGGACTCAGCTTTGAGAATAATTTCAGCAGTTTCCTTTGGACGGCTGAGAGAGCTACTCATTGCAAAATGCAACTCCACATCCTTGAGAAATTCTTGAGCTTTAGCAGCTTGGGCACGGCCATTTTCATTGAGCGGAATATCCTTAGAGCCTTGGAAACGACCTTCTTTATTCCAGTTGGTTTCGCCGTGACGCACCAACAAAATCCGTAGCCCTTCGTGACCGGGACGGAAGGACGGAATTTTTACACCGAGGTGAGCGGTTTGGTTGATGGATTCGTATTGAACGATATCGCCTAGACCACTCTTAAAGTTAATGACGTTAATACAGCAGTTGGACTGTTGAATACTTTGATATTTTTCGGGCGCAATGCCAGATGCACTCATGATCAGACAACGGTTAATGCCATTGTGGGCAACGATGAGAATCGTTTCGTCTTTGTGTTTCGCGAGAATTCCTTCCCAAAATCCTTTCGCTTGGTCGTAGAGACTTCTTACAGGATAGTGCTCTGTGCCATCGGGCAACACCATACAAAATTCCGCAGGCTTTTCATGCCAGAGTTTGTATTCACGGGGGAATTTTTCCGCTACCTCTGTTTTGGGCATTTTTTCCCAGTTGGGCAAATCAATTTCCCGTAACCCTTCCATGGGAGTCGGAGCGGGAGCATCACCGAGTTGGGCGTGGATCGTTTCGGCAGTTTGCTTGGCGCGTTGGAGAGGACTGCAATAGATCGCCGCAAAATCAATACCCTTAAGGGTTTTACCTACGGTTGTGGCATCGGCGATACCTTTGTCGGTTAATACTGATTCGTCACAACGTCCTTGGATCATTTTGAGAGCGTTGTAAGTACTTTGTCCGTGACGCACAATAATGACGCGGGTTGCCACTGGGTTGCCTCCGATTTTTTCTGGTTTGATGAGCGATATTTTCTAGGGTCACTTTTGCCCACACCATAGTATCGGAATTTGTTGAAATTCAGGGAGATTAAGCTCTAGGGAAGGAATGGCGATCGCCCGTCAAAGTTCATAGTGCGACAGCTTGTTTGTCCAAACCAGTTGTAGCGGTTGGTGGCAACGAGTCGGTAAATAAAATCTCGAAAGTCAACGGGTAATGGCTGAGTCAGTGCAACGATTGACCAGATACCGCCGAGTTCTTTGCAAATTTCAATGCAGGCTTCGGAGGCAAAATAGTTTGTCTTGCCATTAAAGTAGGCGATCGCCCAGTCTTCTTGGTCAGCAGGCAAAGGGGGCAAATATTGTTTGGCGGTAGAACCTTGGAGCGGCGCGAGGTAAAACTTTTGGTCGTGGTCAATCTTTAGCATCAAATCCACAAACCCGTTGCAGAGATTGCATTCGCCATCAAAAAAGATAATCGGCTTGTCAATTTTGACGTCAACAACGGCATCGGCTGGGGTGGGATAGGTGGGCATTGATCCTCGGCAAACTCGCTACAGTAAAAGTTAAAGTCAGATCCTAACAAAATTTTTTAGTTTAAATTTTCATGTCGGAACCGCAAATTGCTACTGCTGCCAACGGCTGGGTGAATACAACCCAATCAGAAAATCCCGAGGCGATCGCCCTTGCTGCATCCCTAGTTTCTGAACAAATTTATTGCACTTTAGCGACTGCTTCTGCCGACGGAATCCCTTGGTCAACGCCTTTGTTTTATGTGTTTGATCAAGAATTAAATCTGTACTGGTCTTCGGCGATCGCCGCCCAACATTCTCAAAATCTGACTCAGAATGATGGGCGATCGATGATTACTTTGTTTGATGCTCAAAAAGTGAAAGCTGTTTATTTCTCAGGTATTGCAGCGGAATTAACGGATAAGATTCAGCTAGAAGCGGTACTGAAATTATTTGACCAACGTGCGAAACGACCGAACCCTCGCCTTGCGAAAGATTATCTTGGGGATTCCTGTCGTCGGATGTATAAATTTATTCCTAAGAAAGTTTGGGTAACAGGCGATCGTCTTACCGTTAACGAGCAATTGGTCGATACCAAAATTCGCCTTAATCAAGAACATTTGATCTCAAAATCTTTGTAACACAACCCGGCTCTCTATGATTTTTGTATACAAAATATCAGTTTGTATCTTCCCCTAAATAAATTAGCTCAAAGTCGGTACAAGCATTAATACCATCACAATTTTCGCCGAACATATTTTGTTTAAGAAGATCATTTAAATAAAGTCTGTCTGATACATAGTTATAAGAGCCTGAGGTGACAATTTCTCCATCTAAAACAATCCCACCTCTTCTAGTATTTTTTAAAATCATCTCTTGGATGACAATCATTCCATCACCAGAAGTTATATACAAAAAACCGCTATTACCAAACATTTCTAGAAAACCGACATAACCATTCTCTGTTAAATACATCCATTTATATCTATCTTTTTTTTGTAACACTTGATTGTTGTCATTCTGCCCACTTTGAGTAGGAGACAAACAAGCTTTTCGCTCATCACTAAAACTAAAATTACGACAAGCATTGATGGTAGATGCATCATCTATTCCTCCTTGGAGGCAAGCTTCTCGCTCATCACTAAAACTAAAATTACGACAGGCATTAATGACGGATGCATCATTTATTCCTCCTTGGAGGCAAGCTTTTCGCTCATCACTAAAACTAAAATTACGACAAGCATTGATGGCAGATGCATCATCTATTCCTCCTTGGAGGCAAGCTTCCCGCTCATCACTAAAACTCAAATTACGACAAGCATTAATGACAGATGCTCGATCTGATTGAGCAAAACTTGGCATTATATAAAATGTGATCATAAAACTAATAAATAGAGATGAAACTTTTTGTTCTAATTTCATTTTTTTGATAGTTGAAAAATCAGTTAAAGGTTATGCACAATGGTTCTTGCGTACATGCCCTCATACTTTTTGGCTTCATGATAAATTCAACCTGAAAAAAGTATAAGGAAGGAGACAATCGCCGCCCAACATTCCCAAAATCTGATGCAGCCTCAAAATCAAGGTCGAACAATGATTTCTTCATTTGATTCGGCAAAGGTGAAAGCAGTCTACTTTTCAGGGGTGGTGGCGGAATTGAATGACGAAACTGAAGTGCAAAATATTCTCAGGCTATTTGACCAACGCGCTAAACGTCTAAACTCTCGTCTCGCCAAAGATTATTTAGATTCATCTTGTCGGCGGATGTATAAATTTAGAGAGTTTCAAGCAAGTAACGTTGTAGCAAAATAGAGTGAGTAGTCCTTTCTG
>CAZXBK010000096.1:0-17691 GCA_964638765.1 uncultured Synechococcus sp.
ATTCTGATTGTTTCACTTCGTACCATCACTTTAAGGTCGATCGCTAAATCTTGTGTCCTGAGTCGGAAAACTAGCCCAGATCTCCCCAAAAGTGGTGTTAGAATTTATAGCCATAGCTAGGGGTGTCTGTCGAAAAACCAGACTGAGATAGTCCCTTAGAACCTGAGACTGGGTCATACCAGCGTAGGGAAGCTGTTAATAAAGGACAAAAAGAATATGAGAGCTAATTGGGTTGCCAAACGGCAAGGTCAAGGTAATGTTTCGCAAATGCACTACGCACGCCAAGGCGTCATTACCGAAGAAATGGATTATGTAGCGAAGCGGGAAAATCTTCCTGCTGATCTAATCCGAGACGAAGTTGCCCGCGGACGGATGATTATTCCTGCGAATATTAACCATACAAATTTGGAGCCGATGGCGATCGGAATTGCCTCTAAATGTAAGGTCAATGCCAATATCGGTGCATCGCCAAATTCTTCTGACATCAATGAAGAACTAGAAAAAATGCATCTCGCCGTCAAATATGGCGCAGACACCATTATGGATCTCTCCACTGGTGGCGGGAACCTCGACGAAATTCGCACAGCCATTATTAATGCTTCTCCCGTGCCCATCGGCACTGTGCCGATTTATCAGGCTCTCGAAAGTGTTCATGGTGAAATGGCTAACCTCACCGCCAATGACTTCTTGCACATCATCGAGAAGCACGCCCAGCAAGGTGTGGACTACATGACCATCCATGCGGGTATTCTTATTGAACACTTGCCCCTCGTGAAGAATCGCATCACTGGTATCGTGTCCCGTGGTGGCGGTATTCTTGCCCGCTGGATGCTTCACCACCATAAGCAAAATCCTCTCTACACCCACTACAACGACATTATCGAGATTTTTAAGCGTTACGATGTGTCCTTTAGTTTGGGTGATTCCCTCCGTCCCGGTTGTACTCACGATGCATCCGATGAAGCTCAACTTGCTGAACTCAAAACCCTAGGTCAACTGACTCGCCGTGCTTGGGAACATGATGTGCAAGTAATGGTGGAAGGTCCCGGTCATGTTCCTATGGATCAGATCGAATTTAATGTGCGCAAGCAAATGGAAGAGTGTTCTGAAGCGCCTTTCTATGTGCTTGGCCCTCTCGTCACTGATATTGCTCCTGGCTATGACCACATCACTTCGGCGATCGGCGCAGCAATGGCTGGCTGGTACGGTACTGCAATGCTTTGCTATGTAACGCCGAAGGAACACCTCGGTCTTCCTGATGCCGAGGATGTTCGTAATGGTCTTATCGCCTATAAGATTGCAGCTCACGCCGCAGATATTGCCCGTCATCGTCCCGGTGCGCGCGATCGCGATGATGAGTTGTCCCATGCTCGTTATAACTTTGATTGGGAGAAGCAGTTTGAGCTGTCTCTCGATCCTGAGCGTGCGCGTGAGTATCACGATGAGACTCTTCCCGCAGATATCTACAAAACTGCTGAGTTCTGTTCCATGTGCGGCCCTAAGTTCTGCCCCATGCAAACTAAAGTTGATGCCGACGCATTAACCGAACTCGAAAAGTATCTTGCTAGCACTTCCGCCAAAGAAGAACTCGCAAAAGCCTAAACATCTCCATCTTGTAGGGTGTGTTAGCGAAGCGTAACGCACGAATGTAATAAACCATCGAAAATGTACGTTACATTTCGCTAATCCCCCTCCCACTCTGAACTGTAAATTTCATATTTCTGGATCTTTGGCTATTGTGTAAGCAGCAAAGACTGAGAAGACTAAAGATATGAGAAGAAACGGAATTTGTAGTCTTGAAATATGTACATCGGGATCAAAGGGCTTTTCTTCAACCATACACATTTCTCTCACAGAATAAGAATCTATTTGCCGACAAAAATCAATATCACCATCACCTTTAATACCTGTACCAAACTCCGCTATTCCAGTCTTCCTTTGAACGATTTTGTCGATCTCTATATGCAACCAGAGATTTGAAATCAAGTATGTCAAGAAGAAACTAGGTATAAGTATTTTAAAGAAAAGGGGCAGTCGCTTACGGGATAAGCTCATAATTGTCACATCTTTTGTTTAGTTATTTTGTGTTCTCAAGGAATTCTATGCGTTACATTTTGCTGACACATCCTACAACCCCTTGTTCTTAATCTTCTTTCCAAAGAGATTTCCTTTTTCTTGCATCTTTTATAAGGGCAGTTGTTTCCCTTGTATTGTGTGTTCCTATCGCAAGTGAAATCAGAATAGTAACAGCATTCGTCGCGGAGGTTGTTCGACATACTTCTTCGAATTCTATGCGAAAAGGATTATCATTCAATTCCATCTCACATTTTTTTGTTATGGGGATAAATGCAAAGATTATAGACAATGCTAAAGAAGTAAAAAGCGCACTACTTGTGAATATCATAAGTCCGCCTAAAAATAATTTCGCCCTCAATTCAGCTTCATCTATTTTTTTCTTATGAATGAGTTCTGGAAAAAATCGGAGAATTATATCTAGACCATTCATGATTGACTTTCCTAAAAAACAAGTCTTTATTCTTTGTTATTGTACAGCAAAAATATAGATTTCTTTGGAGTGTTAACATCCAAAGAAAATCATATAATTCATATATTATTATGGAGGAATTACCATTCTTTTGGAGTTTGTTAATGTAACGTGCCTCTTTATCTATCTTGGTTGAACGTGCGTTACGCTTCGCTAACACACGCTACTGTTTTTGATGTTTTCGGTTATTCGTTCCAAATGTCTTGGGGTTTTATGATGGTTTCGGCAATTCCCCAATCTGGTGGATAAACACCTTCTGTAATAAAGCGATGGATGCTCGAATATTGCCATTCTTGGGCTTTATTGCATAATTCATGTTTGACGGGATTGTAATGAATGTAATCGCAATGTTGGGCATAATCTTCTTCGTCTCGGATTAGATGTTCCCAAAAGCGTCGTTGCCAGAGATTTTTTTCTTTTCGTTTGTATCGTGATTGTGAGATGGTTGCGCTGATATTCAGGCGATCGCCATAATGTTTTGTCACGTGAGTTTTGATGAGGCGCATTCTCACGGAAAAGTCATGGTCATTTTCTGGCAATGTCCACAGGCAATGGAAATGATCTGGCAATAAAACAAAGGCATTTATTTGCAAGGGATATTTTTGGCGTACTTTGGCGATCGCCTCTCGCAATGCTTGTCGTCCTATATCGGTGCAAAGCCACGGTATTCGTTGATAAGTGACTTGGGTGATGAAATAAGTCCCACCTCGAATTTTTGGTCTACGAACATTCGACATTTAATTTCATGAAGAGATGGTGAGGCGATCGCCTATATTTTCCTCAATGAATATCTAGTAATCTCTTAACTAAAATTCCAATTATTTTTTCGACTTGATTAATGGAATAGAGATCTCTGTCAACATGGACAATATTATTTGTAAGCTGAATAAATCGCCATTCACTACCTGTCGTTACAAGACCTAAAACTGCATCAACTTTTTCTTGCTCATTTTGATTGAAAATCTGGGCGGCATACATCTCTGCAATACATTGCCCCAAACCAGACACAATATTTTCGTTTTTTGCTTCAACAATAGTAACTACTGGTTTTTCCAGATAGAGCTGTTCAGAGGAAGCACTAACAATGTAATCACAAAATCCAGCTAAACCCTTTTCTTTATCAACACTAAAATCTATGCCAGAGAAAAGACTGATTTTTTGATCGAGTTGATCTTTTAGCTCCAATAAAACATTAATAATAATCAGCTCAGAACGAGCCTTTTCCGTATTAATTGATAAAGCCAAAGGGACATTTCGCTCTAAAGTTTTAGTAAGGTAATCGCTTAGAGGAATTGAGGGGATATCAGCAAATAATGATTGAGTCTCAATGATTTCTAAATCAAATGCAGATTTTACTTTTTTCAAGGTGAAATCACTGTAAGACATGGCTCTAATAGATATTTAAACAGTGGGTTGATCTGACTATTTTTGATTGTAAGGGATGTGTATAGAAATGCTGCTAGATGGGCGATCGCCCGGTAGCTTTCTAATTCATGATGATCTAAATATTCTGAAGGAGTGGTGCAGCGCCAAGAAGTTTTTGGGTGTAGGGATGTTGAGGATTCTCAAAAAGATCCTCAGTCTTGCCAAGTTCAACGATTTTTCCTTGGTTCATTACGGCAATGCGATCGCACAAAAATTTCGCGACCCACAGATCATGGGTGATAAATAGATAGGTCAGATTAAATTCGGCTTTGAGATCTTTCATCAAATCCAGCACTTGAGCTTGGATACTGGCATCGAGCATACTGACAGGCTCATCACAAATGACTAATCGAGGTCGTGTAATTAACGCCCTCGCAATACCGACCCGCTGTTGTTGTCCCCCAGAGAGCTGGCGGGGATAGCGAGAATAATACTCTTCGGTCGGCGTTAAACCAACTTTTTCGAGCATGGTATGAACTTGTTTTTGAATGTCTTCCCCTTGGGCTAATCCGTGAATCGTCAAAGGATCAGCAATATTTTCGCCCACAGTCATCAATGGATTGAGGGAAGCATGAGGGTCTTGAAAAATCATCTGTAAATGGCGACGTTCGGGACGCATTTGCGCAACGGATAATCGATTTAATTCCTTACCCTCAAACAAAACTTTGCCCCCAGTAGGCGGCACAAGCTGCAAAATTGTGCGTGATAATGTGCTTTTACCACAGCCGGATTCGCCGACTAAACCGAGAATTTCGCCTTCATAGATATCGAGATTAATACCGTCTACTGCCTTGATGACTTGGGTCTTTTCCCCTGTAATAATTTGCTGGAAAAAGTTACTTTCGAGAACGTAATGTTGCTCTAGATTTTCTAAAGAAAGCAGCGGCTTATTTTCAATGTCTGCGTTAATGTCTTTGTCGCTATGGAGGTGTAACGCCGCATCAAGGAGAGATTGGGTGTAGGGATGGTCTGGCGTTTTAAAAATCTTCTGGACAGTTCCCATTTCCACAATTTTGCCCTGATTCATCACCGCGATTTCTTGGCAGTATTCCGCCACCATCGCCAAATCATGGGAAATCAAAAGTAATCCCATATCCCGCTCGGCACACAGGCGTGTCAGTTCCTGCAAAATCTCGTTTGCGACCGTCACATCAAGGCTTGTTGTGGGTTCGTCGGCAATAATCAGTTTCGGATTCAGCAGTAAAGCAAGGGCGATCGCCACTCGTTGCCGCATACCGCCACTAAATTCATGGGGATACTGATCCCAACGATTAGCCGGAATACGAACCGCTTCGAGAGTTTCGAGGGCCTTTTGCTTAGCTTCTTTTTTATTAAGTTCAGGACTATGACATTGGAGCGTTTCAAGACAATGTTTTCCAATGGTCATCAGCGGATCAAGGCGAGTCATGGGGTCTTGGAAAATTAAGCCCATCACCTCCCCGCGATAAGAACGTAATGCTTCTCCCTGTAAATTCAGAATGGGTTTGCCCTGAAAGGTTGCTTCCCCACGAATTTGGGAACCCCTCGGTAATAGTTGCAACAATGCCCGTCCAATAGTCGACTTACCGCAGCCCGACTCTCCCACCAAACCTAGGCGATCGCCCTGACCGACAGAAAAAGATACCCCATCTACCGCCCATTGAAGTTTTTTATCCCGTGGTGGATAAGCAATTTCTAGACTTTTGACATGCAGCAGAGAGGTATCTGTGGTGGTGCTCATGGAAAATTTCGCCGGATTTATGTAGCAATTTTATCTCCCTACGTCAGTTGCAACGCGCAGTCGTACAATTTGAGTTCGGTTACTCTTAGCTTCTGTCCATGCGTCCCCTGTATTTCCTCGTTCCCGGTGTTAGCAAAAAATTTAATAGTGGCGGTTTGTTTGCAGAAATTAATACCTATTTAATGGCGAATAAGCTCCAAGAAGCGCATCTGGTTACTTACCGTGAAGAATCAGAGGAATATCCTTTTTTGCCAGATGTATTGGAAAGAGTGCAGCCAAATTCTGCAATTTTTGTGATCAGTTGGGGGTTCGATATTCCGCGCCTCATCAAAAAGCTGCGCCTTCACAACGTTGTTTACCACGCCCACAGCACAGGTTACGACTTCAACCTACCCACTTCTATTCCCATTTGGACAGTGAGCCAAAACTCTATGGGCTACTGGGGTGACCATGCGCCCAATAACCTCATCTTCCATTTACCCAATCAAATTTCACCGATTTTCAAAAATCGCAATCTAGAGCGCGATATCGATGTGCTAGTGCAAAACCGCAAAACCTCCAGCTATGTACTCAGTCAGCTCGTACCAGAACTGCAAAAAACCTGCCGCGTCAAACTTCTCGATCATTTCATCCCAGACCTCAGCGAGCTGTTTAACCGCACCAAAATTTATATCTACGACTCGGCGGAATATTGGGGCAACAATGCCGTCAGTGAAGGATTTGGATTGCCGCCCCTAGAGGCGATCGCCTGTGGCTGTCAGGTCTTTTCCAGTGTGAATGGTGCATTAGCCGATTACCTTGACCCCGGTTTTAACTGCCAGAAAATTAGTACCTATAACGTCAAATACGACGGCGATCGCCTGTTAAACGCGATTGAAAATTTTGAAGTGAACCATGCCGAAGAGCTGGTTGATAGTTTCCGGGAAGCTGCTATTTTGCCGCGCTTTGAAACCATCCTCAAAGAAGTAAATCTCTTCTTTGACTACACAGAAACCCTGCCTCCAAATATCTCCACCCAACGCAAAAATAAGCTCCTAATTAAACTCAAACTCGAACTCCGCAAACTCCTCGCCACCTTCCGCACCTAACCCCCGATCCTCCTCACCACGACCCCTATGTCCGACCCTCACCGTGTCTCTCTTTCCCTCTACCAAAAGTCTAGTTATTTCGCCCCGAAAGTTCTCAGAATTGACGAATCCCGCTAGGATTAGGGTCATCCGACAGACGTGAAGAAATGTATAGCGTCACTACTGTCCTAAGCCCCGAAACCTATGACGATCGCCAGAACAATTTGCCTAGGATTTTTAGGCGCGATTTTATTCGGCACTTGCCTGTTAATGTTGCCCTTTTCTACAGCCTCAGGCTCGTGGAATGATCCTTTAGTTGCCCTATTTACCTCGACCTCAGCGGTTTGTGTAACGGGGTTAATTGTTGTGGATACGGGCACGGCATTTTCGACCTTTGGACAATTGGTGATTTTATTGCTGATCCAAATTGGGGGACTGGGCTATATGACCCTCTCGACCTTTTTGATGCTGCTGATCGGTCGGCGCTTTGATTTATCCCAGAAATTAGCCATTAAAGAATCCTTTGATCAACCCTATAATCAAGGCTCCCGCAAACTCATCCAATCCATTATTGCAACAACATTAATTGGTGAAATTGCAGGTATTTTTCTGCTCTACATCCGCTTCGGTCAGGATTTTGGTACGAGTACAGGGTTGTGGCTGTCGATTTTTCACAGTATTAGCGCTTGGAATAACGCAGGGTTTAGTCTTTTTGCCAATAGTCTCGTCGGGTATCAACATTCTTGGATCGTGAACCTTGTAATTCCGGCGTTAGTTATTTGTGGCGGTATTGGCTACGAGGTGATTATCGAGTTTTATCTCTGGCTAAAACATCGCCGCAAACGTCAGCTCCGCAAGTTTAACTTTTCCCTTAATTTCATGGTGGTAACGCGCACCACATTCTGGCTCTTGGTTCTAGGCACGATCGCCTTTTTGTTTGTGGAGTGGGGTAACGATAGTACCCTTGCGCCCATGGGCAGTTTGGCAGATAAGGGTTTAGCGGCTTGGTTCCAGTCGATGACGACCCGCACCGCCGGATTTAACAGTATCGATATCGGCAAAATGACCACAGCGGGACTGTTTATCACCATGGGCTTAATGTTTATTGGCGCAAGCCCTAGTGGTACGGGTGGCGGCATCAAAACCACAACCCTCAGCATTTTGGCGAACTGCACCTTTTCCGTTTTGCGTGGCCGGAACTACGTCACAATTCGGCGGCGGGAAATTCCCTATGGCATCGTCCTCAAGGCGATCGCCGTGGTATTTGGTTCAGCGACAGTAATCACAATTTCTACAGCCATTATTTCTGTGAATAGCCCAGAAATAAATCTCATTGATGTGTTGTTTGAGGTGATCTCAGCCTTTGCAACGGTGGGTTTGTCCACAGGCATTACCGCGAGTCTGTCGGTGCCCGGTAAACTGGCGATTATTTGCACGATGTATTGCGGTCGAGTCGGCGTTTTGCTCCTCATGTCTGCCCTCCTCGGTGACGCTGATCCCCAGCGGGTGAACTATCCCGAGGAAAATTTGCTTGTGGGATAATACAATCTCGTCAATTAACCCAACCGTTGGGCATTACCAAAAAAGTTTTAACCATTTAATTTTTTCATTGTGAGGATAAAAAGAACGTGAATCTGCGTAATTGGAATTTCCTATTTCAGGGCTTTCGTCGGAATGAAGAATCTCGCCAGTTTGCGGTGATCGGTCTTGGTCGTTTTGGGCGAGCGGTTTGCGGTAAATTGCACGAAATGGGTTACGAAGTCCTCGGCACTGACATTAGCGAAAAACTGGTGGCACAGGTCATGTCCGAAAAGATTGTGTCCCAAGCGATTCAGTTAGACTCAACAGAACTGACAGCTTTACGACAGGCGGGCATTTTTGAATTTGATACGGTGATTGTGGCGATCGGCAACTATCTCCAAGAAAGTATTGTCACGACCCTCAATATGAAAGAAGGGGGCGTAGAAAATGTGATTGCCAAGGCCTCCTCGGAAGTCCACGGCAAGCTCCTAAAAAGAGTCGGGGCTGACCGTATTGTCTATCCAGAATATGAAGCGGGTTCGGCGTTGGCGATGACTTTAACCCGTCCATCGATCCTTGATCGTTTTGATATTGACAATAAGCATTGCATCGTTGAAATTCGTATTCCTGAAGCGTTTCACGGCAAAACCTTGGCCGAGTTATCTCTCCGGGCAAACTATGGCGTCAATGTTTTAGCGGTAGGTAATGACGATAATTTTGAAATTAATCCCTCGCCAGAGCAACGTCTGGATAAAAACCTCATGATGATGGTCATTGGCACCAATGAGGCGATTAACCGATTACCTTTGTCTCGTTAATCTATGAAACCCTATCAATCTGTTGCCATCACTGAATCTGGGGAGTCTCTCGTACCTATTCCGGCGGATTTATTTTCTCTCACCGAACCCCATGTTTATGCCTCTCTCGGTGCGGACTATGCTGGGCGATCGCCATATTTTTTGCGGGAAAAGGTTTTAACGCGGTTAATTGCAGCGCAAATCTGTTTGCAGGCAGAAAAGCCAGATTTACGTTTTCAGATTTTTGATGCCTATCGTCCCATCGCCGTGCAGCAGTTTATGGTGGATTACACCTTTCAAGAACTCAAGGGCGATCGCCAACTTGATGGAGCCGAAGCAGAAGAGGTTTGGCAACAGGTCTATAAATTTTGGGCAGTGCCTAGCGACAATCCCGCAACGCCACCACCCCACAGTACCGGCGCAGCAATCGATTTAACTCTTGTCGATAGCGATAACCAACCCCTCAATATGGGCGGCGAAATTGACGAGATCGGCGATCGCTCCTACCCAGACTTTTATGCCAGTTCCACTAATCCTGAAGAACAGCAATATCACCACAACCGTCAGCTTCTCCGCAATGCAATGACCAAAGCAGGTTTTGTACAGCATCCTAACGAGTGGTGGCATTTTTCCTATGGCGATCAAATGTGGGCATGGCAATTAAATGAGGCGATCGCCCACTACGGTAAAATCTAGAGCAATTTGTTCTGCTAGCGCCGATGTCTCTAAAAACGTGGTTGGAAGTTCCCTTTGCGATTCTGTCTTTTGGATTCTATAAAATCAATAAATTTGTCATTGGTAATCTCTACACCCTTTACCTAGGACGCAATACTGAACAAAGCAAAACGTGGCGCATCATTTCTGAAAACCTCCTCAAGAAACCGCTAAGTTTGTCAGTTTTAATGACGAAAGCACCGCGCTGGAATACCCATGCCATTATCGGCACCTTAGGGCCAATTCCTGTGGAGTCAGAACTCACCATTAATCTCGATACAATTCGTGAGTCGACAGAATCTTGGGTCGGCTGTATTTATGATTTTCCGTCCTACCGAACGGTCACGAACTTTGAAACTTTAACGGATAATCCAGAGCAATCCGAACTAAAAATCAAGCTCCCTAAAGGCAAATACACAGTTGGTTTGCGCTATTACCAAGCCAAGGAAAATATCGTTTATCCGACAGTAACCACGGATGCAGAGATTCAAGTGCCGACGCTGGAGGTAGAGTCTGACAATAATGATTTCTACAAAACTTTGGCTAGTAAAACAAACTGGTATTTCTCATGTTTGCACTACTATATCTTCACGATTTTTCAGTTACGGGACTTATTACCGGAAGGCTTTGTTAAATATGAATTTCTTCCGGTCGGAGCAACAGATACACAGTTTTTCTTTGGGGCATTAAAACCTAATGAAAGCCTACAAATCTCTATCGCAGAATCGCGGCGATCGCCCTACAGTTTTTATTTAACCTTTTATAATCGTGCTAGTTTTCCCCTTAGTTGGCAAAAAGTAGAGGGAGATACAACCATCCCTGCCCTTGGCAAAGAAGCCTATTATCTGATTCGGATGCGTCCTGATACTCTCGATGCCCAGCAACTGATGGGTTTAGTCACAGGACAAGAAACCCAAGTTAGCCCTACCCAAAAACACTTATCAATCCAGTAATTTATGGTCATTTTAGGCTAGGAAAACTGGCAGCATTGTTGCAATGTTTGTGGCAAAGCAGCAACCCCCAACCAAAACTTGACTATACTCTGCACAACATCAAAGAACATATCAATATTGGCAGGCTTCATCACGTAACAGTTTGCCTGTGCTTCATAGCAATGCGTAATATCGACTTGATCACTCGATGTGGTGAAAATCACAACTGGAATAGCCTTAAAACATTCGTGTTGTTTAACGCGTTTTAAAAAATCCAAGCCAGAACTTCTAGGCATATTTAAATCTGTAATAATCAGATCTGGATTACGGTATTTTTGAGGCTCTATTTCCGACGGCGAAGTTAATATTGTCCAAGCATCTTCTCCATCTCCCGCAGACCGTACAACCACATCTAAAAACAAGTCGGCAATCGCCTCACAGATTAGCTCACGATAACCGAGTTGATCTTCGACGACGAGGACAGTCATCGGAGGCATTGACGAACAAGAAGAACTGTTTTTCATTAAGAGTAAAACTGAAGCAAGATTTGGCTTGATACAGGAAAATGATTACTCAGCAGGGTCTTCAATATTTTGTGGAAAACACACTCTAAAAAATCCCCTTGATTACATCACGTCAACTTAGTTGCCACATTAGTTCATACATATGACATTTTTGACACGAAAGTAGCCACTAATAAAAGGTTCTTGGATTGCAGCTTACTATCAGAATTTTTCAGATAAATTACCTAGTCGTAATCAGAAAAAATAGTAAATGTCTTTTAGAAATTCCTAATATCAATAATTGCACAGAGTCTTCTCGATCCACCTGTGTTATTTGACTGAAAATTAACGGGTTATTCTAGTTTTATCTAAGTATTTTTGCGGAGTCTGTAGCTGGCAACGTAAAAACAAAGGTTGAACCCTGAATTTCATTGGCCTCTAGCCAGATTTTGCCGCCATGTTGCTGCACGATGCGTTGGCAAATAGCGAGTCCGATACCTGTGCCTGGATACTCTTCTTGGGTATGTAAACGTTGGAAAAGTTGGAAGATGCGATCGCCGTGAGCTGAGTCAATGCCAATGCCATTATCTTGTACACGACAGAGCCATTTATCCTCTTCCCTATTGATAGTAATAGTAATTTCTGGAGAAGATTTAGACCTATATTTAATGGCATTACTGAGGAGATTTTGCCACAGGTTTTGGATATTTGATTGGTCACCACAAATATCAGGAAAAGTATCCGGTAGTTTAATGGTGGCTTGATTTCTTTTAATCTTAATTTGTAGATTGGCGATCGCCTGCTGTAGAGGTTGTTGTAAATTAAAAAAATGAAAGGTTTTTTGGCGGGTATTTAAGCGTGAATATTGCAGTAAATCTTGAATTTGCTGCTGCATTCTTTTCGTACCTTCAACTATATGAAAAATATAGCGGAGGGAACGTTCGTCTAAGTTGTTACTGCTCCTTTTTTCTAAAAGCTGGGCATAGTTAGAAACGATTTGTAGAGGCTCTTGGAGATCGTGGGAGGCAATATAAGCAAATTGCTCTAGCTCTTTGTTAGAGCGGGCTAATTCTCTGGTGTAATGTCCCTGTTGGCGTAGCAATTCAGCTTGGTTTAAGGCTATAGAAATTTGATTCGTCAGTTGCCGGAAAAAATGCAGTTCATCTGCTGTCCATATTTTTGCTTGATTACATTGTTGAATGCATAATAATCCTTTCAGGGAAGGTTCACCATTCGCATCTAGTTTCATCGCGCTGATAATGGGCAACACAGCGTAGGTTTTAACTTCGTAGCGACTGAGTAATTCGTTATGTGAGGTGGGAAACTTGGCCGCCACCACATCGACACAGGTTTGGATCTCCCCCTGCTGGAAAAGCTCAAAATCGCCGCGATCAAAAGCTTCAATAGGAAAGCTGTGATTGATCATGTTTGGAATCGTGGCGATCGCCGATTCATGGACGACAACACCAGAATGTTGATCTTGAAGCTCGTAGAAAATAACCCGATCTGCTTTGAGGGCATGGCGAAGCTCACTCACTGTAGTCGCCAGCATTTTGTCCGTTTGCCAAGATTCTAAAACGCGTAATGTTAGGGACGTTAATAGGTGTTGGTGGCGGGTTTGACGAATTTTAGACAGTTCTAGTCTGCGTTCTTCGGTAATGTCACGACCACTGCCCTGGAGATAGGTAATGCGTCCTTGGCGATCGCGGATCGGCACAAGACTAGTGCGCCAAATTCTTTCGCCGTGGGGCAAAGGCAAAGTCTCTTCAGTAAAAATTGCTTCGCCTACCTTGAGGCAGTGGCGACAGGATTGCAAAATTTGCGCGGCTAAGGATGGTGGAAAAATTTGTTCTGGCGTTTTACCCACAATTTGAGGTACATAAAGATGCACCAATTCTGAGTAGGTCGGATTCACCATTTCAAAGATAAAGTCTTTGGTTTTAGTAACCCTCAAGAGAAAAATGGCCTCTGCCGAATGTAAAACAATACCGGAATAAAGATTTTCTGAGGCTTCTAGTTCCCGCTGGGCAAAAATACGCTGGAGATATTAGTGAATCAGCTCCGCTGCCATTTGTAGAGTTTGCAAAACAAAGCCGGAATAGGGTTTCGTGGCCGGGCGATCGCCGGAAAAAATCAAGTATCCCCACAATTCTCCGACCGTATTTTTAATGGGCAACGCTAGTAACGAGACGATATTTAGCTTGGATAGCTGCTCTGCCAAATCGGGAAAATCATCGCGATTGTGAATGCTCGTAATTTGTGAACTGTTTAGTAAGCTATCCCAGTATTTCAGGGGAATATTCATTAACTTTTCGTGGCACGGCGGCGATTGATCCGCAGACCACTGCTCTAAAACCGTCGGCGGGTAGGCTTCCTGTTGGTCGTAGTAATGCCAGCGCAGAATCGTGACCCGTTGCACACCGAGGGTTTTCCCAAAAAGTCCCAGTGCCGCGGATAGGGTAGACGTCGAGTCCGGATTCGATAAAATTCGGGAAAATTGCGCCAGAGTTTGGGTGAAGTGAATTTGCTCTTGGTGATCCCTCGCGGTGGGATAGGCTTTGTCGGTATCTGGAGCTTGTGTCAGGGTTTGGGTTTTCTGATTTTTCGGTTGGGTCGCAGCAAGAAGACAGGATGAAGCGGGCTGGCTGATCGCAATAATTTTGGTGATTTGATTGGTCTTGTTATCCGTTTGGGGTCGAAGCTGGCCGCCTAGGGTGTAGGGCACGGCATCATTGGTGATAACGGTATGTTGATAACTAGTGACTGCAATATTTTGCAGGGTAATTTGCAGCTGATGACGGAATGCTGGGCGATCGCCGGGTGAAACGAACAAACTGATATAGTCTTCACCGAGAACATCATCACTCTGGTAACCAAAGAAAACCGCTGCCGCTGGATTCCAACTCAGAATTGTGCCTTTTCGTGACAGAGAAATAACGATATCTTCCGTTTGACCAGGCTCTGTCACATCTACTTTGGTTTGTTTTTCGGTTGTTTTTAGAAGGAGTCGAATGATGGTTGCGAGGGCAAAGGTATTGAGTTGATTACGGGGAATTTTCTCAATATTGGATTTTCGGGAAGAGTTAAGTTCATCGTTAGTGATGATAATTAGCGGTAATTTTGTAGCGGCAATTTGTGCTTCTAGATCTGCCGTAGGAGTGTAAATAATCCCTAGATCAAAAGGGGATGTATCTGCCGGAAACTGAGCTGACCATCGCCAGGAAATTCGCCAAGATTTCATCTCACCCAAATGGGCCACAATCGGCGATCGCCCGGCTTTTTCCCCAATTAATGCCACTACCAGAGTCGTTTCCGCCATGATGAGTTCTGTTAGAGCCTGTGCGTCAGACTTAATTTATGCTTCGAATTGACTACCGTTGTAACCTGTTTCTCGCAAAACGCCCTTCGACTCAGTCATAAACTCCCCTCAATGTCGGCATTCTGAAAGTCATCGCTGGCAAGATTTACAATGAAATAGTTGCTTCATCCTTGCCACTGACCTGTGGTTTGATTGCCCCTCCACCATGCCTAAGCCCATTATCGAAGTTAATAATCCCCTCCGCGATGGCGATCGCCACATCCTCGTTTGTCAAAATACTTCCTGTGCTGCCAAACAAGCAGCTGAGGTTTTAGAAAAATTTCAAGCAGGATCCTTACCAGAAAATTGTCATGCCTATCCCGTTGGTTGCCAAGGCCAATGTAGCGTCGCCCCAACCGTCCGCATTGTCCCCGACGAAACTTGGTACTATCGCGTAACGCCCGAAGACGTCCCCACCATTTGTGAAGCATTGCACGAGGGCACAGTCGTTAAAGAAAAACTCAATCCCCGCATCCATCGCTACAGTCATTTCTGAATCAAGCAATAAAAAGACCCTTCCGCAGAAGAGCCGATTAATCTGTAGGGGCAGTTCGCGAACCGCCTTACCCAACAAATTGATTTTCAGAAATTGAGAAGATACCTACACAGATGCTAAAGCAGGTTCTGCAACCGTTTGGGAAGTTGCCGCAGGCTTACGACAGTAAATGGTGCAGGAGTTGTTTGGGCTTTCAATCAAGTGAACCTTATCCAACTCAGCACCGAGTTTCGCCACAGGCTCTTGGAGAAGTTGAGCAATATAGAAAGCAATATTTTCCGCTGTAGGAACAGTCTCAGCAAAGTAGGGCACGTCTTTGTTCAAAAACGTGTGGTCAAAAGGCTTCACTACATGCTTGTCAATGGCAGCCTCTAGCTCGCCCAAATCAACGATCATGCCTGTGCGTGGATCCATTTCCCCAGCAACCGTAATCTCAAGATGATAGTTGTGGCCGTGACCATTAACGCGGGCGCAAAGACCATAAATTTCTTTGTTTTCCTCAAGGGGAAGTTCCGGTAATGCCAAACGGTGAGCAGCACTAAAGTGAGTTTTAATCGAAAGAGTCGCTTCCATATTATTTCCTTGGTATTCTGCCCAGAGTTCTGGGGATTCAAATAGTTGTACGCTGACGACGGGTAGATGGGGGATGAGACGATCATAAATCGCCTTACTGAGTGCCTCAGTTGTTGGCAAAACAGTTTTAAATTCATCCCAAACATCATTGAGATAGCTGTAGTCAAGCTGACTTGTGACTTCGCGCTTGATCACTTTTTTGACATCAGACAGGTTTAAAACCATGCCGTATTTGTCAATGTCCCCTTCCATGCCGACATAGAGAACATAATTGTGACCGTGCCCGGGAAAATTTGCGCCTAACCCGAACCGCTGACGATTCTCGGCTTCGTCCAGTTCTGGTAGCCAGTAGCGATGACTCGCTGAAAATTTGGCTCGGCGATAAATAATGCAATCCATAAGCTGGAAAGGTTAAGTTTTATGAAATTTCTACTATTACCAGCATAAACGATCGCCGGGATCAGTTGGGTTAAGAGCCGTGTGACTCTAGGGCTTGAATTTGGGCTTTAGCCTTCTGGAGGGACTCTAGCCACTCTTTTTCGGGTTCACTATCGGCAACGATACCAGCTCCGACTTGGCCGTAAACGTCTGACGGGCGATCGCCATCATTTTTTACGAGCAATAACGTCCGAATTAAGATATTCAAATCAAGATTGCCGCGTTGGTCGATATAACCGCAGGAACCATAAAACAAGCTGCGACGCACTGGCTCCAGCTCTTCAATGATTTCCATACAACGCACCTTCGGGCAGCCTGTAATCGTACCGCCGGGAAACATGCCGCGAATTAAATCGGCTTCATCTTGTTTCGCATCGAGTTGGCCTTTGACATTACTCACGAGGTGAATGACATGGCTGTAATGCTCAAGGATAAATTGCTCATCTACTTCGACGGTTCCCCATGCACAGGCACGTCCTAAGTCGTTGCGTTCGAGATCCACGAGCATCGTATGTTCGGCGCGTTCTTTGATGTTGCTGGATAATTCTTGGCCTAATATCTCGTCTTCAGCGGGGGTTTCGCCTCTAGGTCTTGTGCCGCCAATAGGACGGGTTTGAACGGTGTCGCCAATTTTTTGAACGAGTCTTTCTGGCGAACAACTAATCATTTCGCCCCAGGGCGATCGCCAATAACTGGCAAAGGGTGAAGGATTGATTTGATGCAGTTTCTTATAAATATCCCAGCCGCTCGTTTCAGTTTGGGTATGGAAACGCAAAGACAAATTCGTTTGGAAAATATCGCCTGCTTGGATATATTTTTTAGCTTGGTTAACCGCCGCAATGTAGGCTTGGCGATCGCTGAGAAATTCGAGAGGAAAAGCTTTTCGTTCAGGTACATTAGGCTCTGGAATATTGCCTTGTCTAAGTCGTGACTCTAATTCATCAAGGGACTCAGGTTTTATCGCCGCTAACCAGAGAATTTGTTCCTGATGGTCGAGTACGGCAAAAGATTCTGGCTGATACCAATAGGCAACGGGAAAGGGCAGCTCATCACGATTTTTGTTGGGCAAAGTTTCAATTTCCCACGCTAAGTCATAGCCCAACCACCCTAAATATCCCCCTGTAAAAGGAATATGTTTTACTTCAGCGATGGGTTCTACTTTCTCCGCCAATAATCCCCGTAAGGTCGGCAAAATCTCACCAATTTGTGGCGTTAAAATATCTCCCGTTGGCTGTCCTGCACAAATGGAAAATCTCGATAATTTCGGTAAAACGCTGGGATAAGGACTTTCTAAAAGAGTGGCGATCGCCTGATGTCCGTAGAGCTTGGCAAAAATTTCGGAACCCGTCCGTGCCGCGAGGGGCTGCGATCGCCAGTGCCACATAAATAAAAACCTAAAGAAAATATAAAATGAGTGCTGCTAGGATTTTGACATATTTTTTCTAGACATACCCTTTCACTGAGCCAGTCGCCATGAATACGCCGAGTCATTACGTTATCAATCTCGCTCTGCTGGGGAATACTGTCGCACCCAATGCCAATATTGCGCTGACTTTGGGGGCGCTTATGCCAGACGCGCCGAATTTTATTTTTTACTTTGTG